>CAYYEE010000168.1:0-8655 GCA_964470775.1 uncultured Planctomycetota bacterium
GGGAGCCCCCTGTCTTCGCGTCATCAGCGTTCGGGAGTCTGCCATGCAACCGCCCCGGCTGATCTTGGCGTCCGATTCCCCGCGCCGGAGAGCCCTGCTGGCCCAAGCAGGCTACGCCTTCGAGGCTGTCTCTCCCCAAGTGGACGAAACCGTCCCACCCGGCGCCACGCCCGAGCAGACCGCCCTGGACCTCGCCCGCCGCAAGGCCCGCGCCGTCGCCGCCAAACGCCAGGCCGGCGTCGTCCTCGGCGCCGACACGGTCGTGGCCCTCGACGGCGCAACCCTCGGCAAACCCGCCGGCCGCGCCGACGCCATCGCCATGCTCGGCCGCCTCGCCGGCTCGCGCCACGCCGTCCTCACCGGCGTCTGCGTCCTCGACGCCGCCACCGGCCGCGAGCAAGCCGAATGCGTCCGCACCTGGGTCACCATGAAACCCATGTCCCTCGACCAAATCACCGCCTACGTGGACAGCGGCGAAGCCTATGGCAAGGCCGGCGCCTACGCGATCCAGGAAACCGCGGACCGCTACGTGCAGCGCGTGGAAGGCAGCTTCTCCAACGTCGTCGGCCTCCCCCTCGAACGCACGGCCGAGATTCTCGCCGCGTTCGGCGTCCGGCCGTCTTGAGGGCACGACCATGGCGCGAGTGTTGATCGTCGGGTCGCGCCGCAGCGAACTCGCCCGCGTCCAGGCCGAATGGGCTCTCGCCGCGCTGCGCCGCGCGTGGCCCGGCCGCGCCTTCGAGTGGCAAGGCGTCCAAGCCCGCGGCGACCACCCCGACGAACCCCTGGACAAAGCCCCCGGCGCCTTCACCAGCGAACTCGAGCGCGCCCTCCTCAACGGCCAGATCGACCTCGCCGTCCACAGCATGAAGGACCTCCCCGTCACAATCGCCCCCGGCGCCGCCATCGCCGCCGTCCCCCAACGCGCCGACCCCCGCGACGCCCTCGTCTCGCGCGACCGCGCCACGCTGGCCCTTCTCCCCCGCGGCGCCCGCGTCGGAACGGGCTCGCCCCGCCGCCGCGCCCAACTGCTCTTCCTCCGCCCCGACCTGCGCGTCGAGCCGCTGCGCGGCAACGTGGAAACCCGTCTCGCTCAGATCAATGAACAGAACTGGGACGCCGTCGTCGTGGCCATGGCCGGCCTGCTGCGGCTGGGCCTGCAACACAATGCCGCGGAGATCCTCGATCCCCACGACATGACCCCCGCCGCGGCCCAAGGCGCCCTGGCCCTGCAAGTCCGCGCCGGCGACCAGGATGCCCTGCGCCTCTGCGCCCCGCTGGATCACAAAGACTCCCGCGCCGCCGTCACCGCCGAACGGCGCCTGCTCGAGCTCCTGCGCGCCGGTTGCCGCGGCGCAGCCGGCGCCTGGGCGCGCGCGGACGCCGGCGGCCGTCTCCGGCTGCTCGGCATGGCCGCGTCCGCCGACGGCAAGGCCGTCTTGCGCGTGGAGCGGGCCGGGTCTTGGGACGCGCCCGCGGAACTGGCCGCCGAAGTCGCCGAGGGCCTCATCCGGCTTGGCGCCCGGGAACTGCTGCAACGAACCGAAGACGCAACATGAAAAAGGAGGCGGCGCGGTGAAAGGTTGGACGCGGTGGGCCCTGGTCGTGGCGGCGGGTGTGGCCGGACACTCCGCCGGCTATCTGCTCGGCGGCCTGTTCACGCCGCCGGGCATGAGTTGGGCCGCCAGCCTCGCCTGGACCGCCGGCGCCGCCCTGCTGGCCTGGGCTTTGGCCAGGTCGTCCTGGCCCCTGCGCGCCG
Source organism: uncultured Planctomycetota bacterium (assembly GCA_964470775.1). Taxonomy (GTDB): domain Bacteria; phylum Planctomycetota; class Brocadiia; order CAIUPP01; family CAYYEE01; genus CAYYEE01. The sequence continues at coordinate 1,760 of CAYYEE010000168.1, forward strand.
GCCTGATCGTCAGCGCCGTGTGCCTCTGCTACTTCTTCCGCGGCGTGCGCCTGGGCGACATGGGCCGGGCCGTGCTGCAGATACAAGCCGGCTGGCTGGCGCCCGCTCTGCTCATGGGCTTCACCCTCTACGCCATCAAGAGCTATCGCTGGCGGTTGCTCCTCGCGCCCGTGGCCAAGGCCGGGTTCTGGCGGCTCATGCGCGCCTCGCTCATGGGTTTCATGGCCAACTGCATCCTCCCCGGCCGCGTCGGCGAAATCGTCCGCCCCGCCATGGTCGCCGCCGGCGGCGGCGTTCGCTTCACCTCCGCCCTCGCCACCATCGTCGTCGAGCGCGTCTTTGACCTCGCCAGCGTCGTCTTCTATCTCGCGCTCGCGCTGTTCCTGCTGCGCCAGCCCCTCTCCCGGCCCGAAATCGCCGGCGTCATGCAGTGGGTCTGGGCCGGCTCCGCCGCCATGGTCGCGGTCACGCTTGCCGCCTGCGGATTCCTGGTCCTGATGAAGCTCTTCCCCCGCCGCATCGTGGCCTGGAGCGAAAGCCTCGCGCGCCTGGGCGTGGGCTGCGCCGTCGCCGCCGTGGAGTGGGGCCTGCGCCTCGCGCCCACCGGCCTGCGAAGCCGCGCCAGCGGCCGCATCGAGCGCCTGGGCCAGGCCCTCGACGAACGCCTGCTCCGCATCCTCGAAAGCTTCGCCGAAGGGCTTCAGGTCATCCAGAGCTTTGGCCAGGCCGCCTGGCTCTTCGTCCTCTCCCTGTTCCACTGGGGCGCCGGCATCCTGCTCATCGCCTTCGTCGCCCGCTGCTTCCCCGCCCTCGGCCTCGGCGTCCTGGACAGCGCCCTCGGCTTTGTCTTCACCGCCCTCGCCGTCGCCGCGCCCTCCACCCCCGGCTTCCTCGGCCCCTTCCAAGTCGCCATGGACGCCGCCTGCCGCGCCGTCATGAACCCCGCCGTCTACGGCTCCCGCGAAGCCATGGTCAAAAGCTTCATCATGGTCCTGTGGTTCATGAACAACGTCCCCGTCATCCTCGGCGGGTTCGTCTCCCTGTGGTTCGAAGGCCTCACCCTCGGCGACCTGAAGAGCAAAGGCCAAAAGCCGCCACAAGGCCCAGCCAGCTGAAAGCTCCTCCGGCACGCTGGACGTGCCGGACCTGCCCGGACCGGCCCCCCGCTCACCACACGGTCCACCCTCCGTCCACCACCATGTTCTGCCCCGTCACATACGACGACGCGTCGCTGGCCAGATACAGCGCCGCGCCCTTCAACTCGTGCGGCTCGCCCACGCGGCCCATCGGGTTCTGGCGGCTCAACTCCTCCTCGAACCACGGGTCTTTCTTGCGGATCTCAGGCTTGGGAAAAGCCCCCGGGCTGATCGCATTCACGCGGATGTGGTCCTTGGCGAAATAACCCGCCATGTAGCGCGTCATCTGAATCACCGCCCCCTTGGTCGCGTGATAATGAATCGGGCTGAAGTACGGGCTGTCGCGGTAAATGTCGAAATGCGGACAGATGAACCCGTACATCGACGCGATGTTCACCACCGCGCCCTTGCCCTGCCGCCGCAGATGCGGAACCGCGGCCTTCACCATGGCGAAGTACGCCGTGGCGTTCGTGCGGATCGCCGACTCGAACACCTCGACCGGCATGTCCTCGACCTTCTTGTGCGGCAGGCCGCTGTACGCGTTGTTGACGATAATGTCCAGCCGCCCGAACTCCCGCGCCGCCGCCTCCACGGTCTCGATGATCGAAGGCTCCTGCGACACGTCCAGCCCCAACGCCAGACACCGCGGCCCAAGCCGCGCCAAGCGCGACGCCACCTCGCGGCAATGCTCCACGTTGCGCGACGCAATCGCCACGCGGGCGCCCGCCTCAACGAGCGCCTCGCTGATCGCCGAACCCAGGTGCCCCGCCCCGCCCGTCACAAGCGCCGCCCGCCCCGAAAGGTCAAAGAGCTGCTGAATCGTCGGCATCAGGATCATCTCCGATCTGGAACCCAGAACAGGCCATCCATTCGTCCACGCATTCCGCGCTTCCCATGCGTCCCCTCCGCTCCCCCTCACATCCTCGCCGCCCTCGCCGCCGCCTCCGCGGCGGAGGGTCTGGCGTCCGGCGCCCGGTTCAGCATCTCGTGCGTCAACCGCGCCAGCTCCGCCGGCGCCCCCGGACAGCGCTCGCGCAGCGGCGGCGGGTCGCTCTCCACGTGGCTGCGCAACACCTCGATCGCGTCGCGCCCCTGAAAGGGCGGCTGCCCCGCCAGACAGTGATAGATCGTGGCGCCCAGAGAGTAAACGTCGCTCGGCGCGTCCGGAGCGCCCCCCTCGCACTGCTCCGGCGACATATACCACGGCGTGCCCACAATCGAGCTCGGCGACGTCACGCTCTCGTCCCCCGCGCGCCGCGCCAGGCCGAAGTCCGTAATCTTCGGATCCCCAGCCCCGCTCAGGATGATGTTGGACGGCTTGATGTCGCGATGGATGACCCCCATCGCATGAGCCGCCGCCAGCCCCCCCGCCGCGCCGGCAAGCACGCGCAACGCCGCCGCCGGCGCCAAGGCGCCCCGCTGGTCCAGGACCTCCTTCAACGACACGCCCTCCGCATAGCGCGCGATCAGGTAATAGAAGTCCTCCTCGCGGCCCGCGTGCAGAACCGTGGCCACGCAAGGGTGCTCCACCCGCGCCGCCGCCCGAGCCCCGCGCACGAACCGGCTCAACTGCTCCGGGTCCCACTGCGCCAGCGCCACCGGCAGCAGCTTGATGGCCACCGCTGTGTCCAGCACCTCGTGCCGTCCCAGGTAGACCGCCCCCATCCCGCCCCGGCCGAGCAGCCGCTCGATGCGGCACCCGCCGAACGACCGCCCCGTCATGGAATCGTCAAACGACCCGTGAAGCGCCGACTGCGCCACAACCGCCTGCGACGGCCGGGCCTGAACCGGCGCCGACAGCAGACGCGAGGCCAGCTCCTCAAGGTCTTTGGGAAAAAACGGCTTGGCCAGCGCCCCGTGGGCCGACGCCCGCGCCGCCTCCGCGTCCGCCGTCGAGGCCTGCGGAGGAAGAAGCAGAATGGTGACGCAGCGGCCCGAAGGGTCAAGGCGCCGCGCCAGCGCCACCCCGCCCTCCGGCGGCAGAGCCGCGTCGAGAACCAGCAGGCCAAACGGGTTCGCCGCCGCCAGAGCCACCGCCTCCCCCTCCGAACGCGCGGTCTGCGTGGGCAGCCCCATGGACCGCAAAGCCCTGGCGCAGGCTTGCGCGCTGGGCCCATCGTCGTCGGCGACCAATGCAGGCGGTTTGGGCGCGGCGGCGTTCAACAGGCCATCCCTTCGTGCAGCGTGGCTCGGTTTCGCGGCCATGAGACGGACAAGACTCCTGGGGCCAATGGGACTGGCGGAAAACCTCCCCATCCGGGACAAGAGCCGGGCGTCCGTCATTGTGGCGCAGCGCCCAGCCAAAAGCAAAGGCCGGCGCCACAGCGGCGCCGGCCCAGAAACCCTCCCGGAAGAGCCGTCCCCTCCGTCCCTTGCCGTCCTACGCGTTCTCTTTGGCCGCCTTGGCCGCCGCGATCACCTTCTGCGCCACCTGCGCGGGCACGATGTCGTAGCGGCAGAACTCCATGGTGTACGCGCCCACGCCGCCGGTCATGGAGCTCAACTCTGTCGCGTAACGCAACACCTCGGCCAGCGGCGCCTCGGCCGAAATAGTCTGCAAGTCGCCTTCCGCCTCCATCCCCACGATGCGCCCGCGCCGGCCGTTCAGGTCGCCCGTAATCGCGCCCATGTACTGCGAGGGCACCGTGACGTCCACGCGCACCACCGGCTCCAGCAACACCGGCTTGGCCGAATTGAACGCCAGCGTGAACGCCATGGCCGAAGCCGTCTTGAACGCCTGCTCGTTCGAGTCCACCGGGTGGTACTTGCCGAAATAGACCCTGACGCGCACGTCCTCGATGACGCAGCCAGCCAGGATGCCCTTCGCCATCTGCTCGCGCACGCCCTTTTCCACGGCCGGAATGAACTGGTTCGGGATGGCCCCGCCCACGATCTCGTCCACGAACTCGAAACCCGCGCCGCGCTCCAGGGGCTCCACCTTCAGCCACACCTCAGCGAACTGGCCGCTGCCGCCCGTCTGCTTCTTGTGGCGGTACTGCGCTTCGCCCTTGGCGGAAATCGTCTCCTTGTAGGGTATCTTCGGCTCTTTGGTGTCCACCTCCACCTGGAACCGGCTCTTCAGCCGCGCGATCATCACGTCCACGTGCCTCTGGCTCATGCCCGTCACCACCAGCTCGTGCGTCTGCGCGTCGCGGTTGAAGATGAACGTCGGGCACTCCGTCGCCAGCTTGGCCACGCTCTGGCCGATCTTCTGCTCGTCGTTGCGGCTGCGCGGCATCACGGCCAGCGAAACCATCGGCGTGGGGTATTTGATCGCCGGAATCTTGACCGCGCGGTCCGCCACGCAGAACGCGTCGCCGATCTGGATGTCGTCAATCTTGCTCACCGCCCCAAAGTCGCCCGCGATGACGCCCGGCGTCGTCTCCGTGTCCTTGCCGAAAGGCTTCAGAACCTGGCCCACGCGCTCGTTGCGGCCGCTGCGGCTGTTGTACACCGTCGAGTCGGCCTTGAACGTGCCCGAGAGAACACGGAAGTACGCCAGCTTGCCCACGAACGGGTCCGTAAGGGACTTGAACACCTGCGCCACCAGCGGAGCCGCCGGATCGGGCTTAAGCTCGATCTCCGACCCGTCCTTGGCGTTGAGGCCCTTGCGCGCAGGCGCGTCCAGCGGCGAAGGCGCGAGCGCAGCCAGGCCATCCAAAAGCTCCTCCAACCCCACGCCCGACCGGCCCGAGCAGTGGAACACGGGCGCCACCTTGCCCTCGGCCACGGCCTTGCGCAGCGCCGCCGCAATCTCTTCCGGCGAGATCTTCTCTTCGTTCAGATAGCGCTCCATCAGCGCCTCGTCCGATTCCGCGATCACGTCCATAAGCTGCGTGCGCGCGTCCTCGATGCCTTCCGCCTGCTGGTCCTGGGCAAGGACGCTGGCCACGCCCTTGAAGCTCGCGCCCACGCCGACCGGCATGTTCACCGGCACGCACTGCGCGCCAAACACCTCCTGAATCTTCGCCAGCGTAGCCGCGTGATCCGTGATGTTGTCCGCGTCCATCTTGGTGATGACAATGATGCGGGCGCGGCCGGCGGAGGCCTTCCACATGCGGCGGGTGTTCAACTCAATGCCCGCGGGCGCGGCGATGGTGATCACCGCCGTCTCCACGACCTGCAAGCCGCCGATCGCGTCCGCCACGAAATCCAGCGAACCCGGACAGTCAATGAAGTTCACCCGGACCTTTTTCCAATCCAGCCACGCCAGCGCGCTGTCAATCGTGACGCGCCGTTCGCGCTCCTGGTCCTCGTAGTCCAGAATCGACGTCTTGTCGTCCACGCTGCCCAGGCGGTTCGTGCGGCCGGCCTTGAAGAGCAGATGCTCGACGAGGGTGGTCTTGCCTGCGGCGTTATGCCCAACGACGGCGATATTGCGCAAAGACTCCACAGCATAGTCGGCCATCTGATCCTCCTGACCGTCAGCCCATGAAAAAAAGGAACCGGCGTTGCCGCGCCTAAACCAGAAAACCTAAAGATTTTTAGTATAGCTCTAAGGCAGACGTGATTCAACTGGCCAACGCCCCGGCATCAGGCGCCCGGAATGTGGGCCCGGGGCCGGCCGTCCGGCGCGCTCCGGCCCGGTCCATTGGGGGGCCTCGGCCGCGCCCCCGCGCCTCCCCGCGCCTGTGGCCCGCGCCGCCGATTCCTTGACATTCGCGCCCCAGGCCAACAAACTGAAGAGGTTGTGCGCAAGGGAAAAGACCGTCCGTCACAGGAGAACCCGCCGTGGCAAAGACGCCCCCGCCCCCCCGTGAGTACCTCTTCGGCCACATGCTCCAGGATTACTACCTCGGCCGCGTCCGCGAAGCCGCCGCCGCCCGCGCCCAGGCCCGCGCCCGCGTCCGCACCCGCGCCGACCTCCTCCGCCTCCAGGCCGACGTCCGCCGCAAGCTCCAGCAGTCCTTCGGTCCTTTCCCGGCCAAGACACCCCTGGAAGCCAAGGTCACCGGCCAGGTCCGCCGCCCCGAATACACCATCGAGAAAGTCATCTACCACAGCCGCCCCGGCTTCCCCGTCACCGCCAACCTCTATCTCCCCCGCAAAGCCGGCCCCTTCCCCGCCGTGCTCGGCGCGTGCGGCCACTCGCAGGAAGGCAAAGCCTGCGACGCCTACCAGTCCTTCTCCCAAAATCTCGCCCGCCAAGGCTTCGCCGTCCTCATCTACGACCCCATCAGCCAGGGCGAACGTTACCAGTACATAAAGAAGGAAGGCCGCGCCCAACCCAAAGGCTGCTGCCAGGAACACAACATGGCCGGCAACCAGATGGCCCTGCTCGGCCACTTCTTCGGCCTCTGGCGCGTCTGGGACGGCATCCGCGGCCTCGACTACCTCCTCTCCCGCCCCGAGGTCGACCCCACCCGCGTCGGCGTCACCGGCAACTCCGGCGGCGGCACCCTCTCCACCTACCTCACCGCCCTCGACCCCCGCTTCACCATGGCCGCGCCGAGCTGCTTTGTCACCAACTACCTCTCCAACTGCGAAAACGAGCTCCCCGCCGATTCCGAGCAGATTCCCCCCGGCATCATCGCCGCTGGCCTGGACATGGCCGACTTCTTCGTCGCCCATCTCCCCCGTCCTACGCTGCTCCTCGGCCAGAACAATGACTTCTTCGACCGCCGCGGACTCGAAGCCACGTTTGAGGAGCTCCGCCGCCTCTACGCCATCGCCGGCGCCAAGGACGACATCCACCTCTTCATCGGCCCCACCAATCACGGCTACAGCGTACACAACCGCGAGGCGATGTACCGCTTCTTC
>CAYYEE010000169.1:0-8600 GCA_964470775.1 uncultured Planctomycetota bacterium
GCCTTCTCCAGCTTGGCCACGCGGTCGGCGGCCTTCGGGCCCTTGCCGCGCCCGTCGCTCAGGGCCTCCTTCCCCGCCGCCAGGAACTCATCCCGCAGCCGGTACAGCGTCGCCTCGCGGAAGCCATGCCGCCGCGCGATCGCGGCCGCCGGTCCCTCACGCCGCAGCAGACTCATCACCGCCTCGTACTTCTGCGCCACGTCCAAATCCAACTTCCTGCCCATGAGTGTCCTCCTTCCAAGCGCTGACTTCGGACATCCTATCGGCAAGAAGTCTCTCTTTCCACGTTTCCTCAAAACCCAGAGCTATACACCCCAAAGCGCCCGCGCAAATCCCCATGCGCCCAGCCCCAGTCCAGTTCTCTTGCCAATCGCCTCGCGCCGACAGAACCACCGATAGGCATTCTGTCCATTGCGTCAATTCTGTCTGAGGGATCGAGAACAAAATCATGGCTTACCCCCCCGCGCCCGGCCGCCTCGATCAACGCCAACACCGCCACCTTCAACGGCCCCGGCAACGTCCCCTAGGCGTCCACCACACGCCGAAGGTCGGGGTCTTGGGGAAGATCGGGCTTGCGACAAGCGCCCCCGCAGGCATACCCCCATGGGGTATCCGCCGTTATGCTCCCGTTATACTCCTGTTCTGCTCGTTTTGTGTCCGGCAGGGGGTTCTTGCAAGGTTCTGAATGTCCGGCCTTTGCCGCGCCTTCCGCCCCTTGGCTTGCCCCAACGCCTTGCCCCTGTCCAGCTTGTGACACGAAAAGGCCGGTCTCGGAATCAGCTTGTCCAAGACCGGCCTTCTGCGCATTTGGTGGAGGCGGCGGGAATCGAACCCGCGTCCCGCGGTGTTTCAGTTGAAGCCTCTACGCGCGTAGTCTATCTTTTGGGTCTCGGTCCTCAAGACGCCGCTAGACAGGCTTCCTTCGGACCCAGCTCGAACGGTTGTTTCCCCGCCAGCCCATCGAGCAGCCTGCTGGCGGGTATCCTGCTAGTGACGTTCTATCCCGGCCCGCAGGCTGGCTAGGCAGAACGGGTGGCCTGATTAGGCCGCCAGAGCGTAAGAATTGTCGGCACTTGATAGTGCTGTCGGGTGTTTTACGAGGCCTCCCGACCACCTCGGCGCGCCACTCCAACCTCCATCGCCCGGTCGATACCATTCGCCCCCGTCTTTCACGGGTCAGGGCTTGATGAAAGCCTTTGTGTCTGTCGTTATTATAACACATTCCGCGGCAAATGCCAGCAGTTGCAGGCGGGCGACGGGCATCCAGCCTGGTGCGCAACCTTGCTTGCTCTCGCGCGATCGACCAGACGTTCCGCGGGGTGGAACGCCGCGTCGCGCCACAACCTGCGCAGGCGTTGCCCCATGCTTTCTCTCCGGCAAAGGCCTCCCGTCACGCCAACACTCGTCGAGAAGTTGCCCCATCATTTCGCCGCGCTCCAAACGAAATGGCCGCAAATGATCGAAAGGAACCGCTCCATGGCCTTTTGGCGCTCACGACATCTGAAACACATGCGACTAAGGCCATACGCTCCCGTGCGGGCCGCAAATGAAGATCCGTGGGCATCCATGAGAAATACCCATCCGAACTGGGGAAACTCCTCACGATGTTTCGTTGCATTTCGTGGCTGCCTGGGATATTATGACGCTCTCACTTGCACGAAAGGGCCTCTATTGCCCCAGAGACTCAAAGAGCGCATCCAGTTGATCCTGGATGAGATTCAGGATGTCTTGGCCCGGGTTCCCTCCAAGCCCATCGAGGAGCTTGTCGAAGCCATCTGCCGGGCCGAGCAGGTCTTTCTCTATGGCCAGGGGCGCACTGGTCACGTCACCCGCAGCTTCGCCGTCCGTCTTATGCACCTGGGCCTCAAGGTCCACTTCGTGGGCGAGACGACCACCCCGCCCATCACCAAGCGCGACCTCTGCATCGTCAATTCGGGCACAGGCGAGACGCGGTTTGTCTACCACGTTGCCGTGGCGGCCAAGGAAGCGGGCGCCTGCCTGGCCACCATCACGTCGCGGCCTTCCGCGCGCATTGGCGCCATGGCCGACATCGTGGCCGAGATACCCGCGCCCACCAAAGGCCAGCCGTTCGGCCCTTCCGCCTCGCGGCAACCGGCCGGATCGCTCTTTGAACAGACCGCAATGATTATCATGGAAGCTATCGTGTTGATGCTCATCGACCGCCTTGCGCAGACCCCCACGTCCCTGCTCGAACGGCACACGAACATCGAATAGCCAGGAGACGCTTCATGTCAGACGAGAAGGAACCGGCCGCCCCTCAGCCGCCGCAGGACCAGACCCCTCCCGATTCCGAGACCGAGGACGAAGGTCTGGACCCGCGCGTGCTCATTGTCATCGGCGTCATCGTCCTTATCATCGTCTTCTTCTACTGGCGCAAGGCCAGTTCCACCCCGGAAGCGGCTGACGAAAAGACAGGCGGCGCCTCCACACAGGCATCGCGCCAGCAGCAACAGCCCATGACCTTCCGCGACCTTGTGGTCATGCGCCGGGCGGTCACCTCCCAATCCCTGTTCATGGACGGCGACCGCCGCCTTATCGTCGCCACCCCGCCATCTCCTCTCCAGCCGACCGAAGACGGCAAGCAAGTCAAGGCCGTGCCCGGTTCTTTCTTCGACATCACCAAGCTCGCCGAGGGCGTCAAGGTTCTCGAGTTCGTCCGCCGCATGCTCGGACCGCAACTCGACCAGCCCGCCTTCGCCAACACCGTCCCGCCCCTGGGCTATATGGACCAGTCCCCCAAACCAGTCTTCAAGAAGGCGGCCGAGGCGACGCCCCAGGACGCCTCCCCAGACGACGCGGTCTTCGCCTTCGAAGTCGCCGGCGCCTCCAAGGCCTACCCCCTCAAGTTCCTCCGCTTCTATGACATCATCAATGACGAGTGCGGCGGCGCGCCGGTCGTCGTGGTCTATAACGGCATTGGCGGCGCCACGACCGTTTTCTCCAGGAAGCTGGGGGACAAGGTCCTTCGCTTCGGCTCTTCGGGCCTGTTGTTCCGCTCGGCCAACGTCCTCTTCGACGACGCCAGCCGCAGCCTGTGGTCCGGCCTCAGCGGCGAGGCCCTGTCCGGAGACCGCGTCGGCGCGGCGCTGTCCTGCTTCCCCAGCGTGGTCACGCGTCTGTCCATCTGGCAAAAGGCGCACCCGGACACGCTCCTTATGGTTGGCGTAGACCCGCCCACGAACATCGAGTATGGCCACGACTACGCCACCGGTCTGCCCGAGTACCATAACTCCACGGCCGTCATTTATCCTCTCGACGGCTATCCGCAGACGCCGGCCATTCACCCCAAGACCGTCGTCTTTGGCGTCCTGGCGCCCAACGGCGCCGCCAAGGCCTACGCGGCCGAGCTCGTGGCCAGCAAGGGACGCATCGAGGACACGCTCGGCGGCGCGAAGATCGCCATCGTCTACGACCGCGAAGGCATCTGCGCGCAGGCCACGGGCCCCGACGGTAAACGGTTGCCTTGCATCATGTGTTACTGGATGGTCTGGGCAGGCGCCTTCCCCAAGACGGAGTTCTCCGGCCCGACGCCCCCACCGGCCGCTGCCCCGGCCGAGGGAACGCCGGCTGCGGCGCCGGCCGCTCCCGCCGCCAAGGAAGAGCCTGCGGCCCCGCCCGCGAAGCCGGCGCCGGCCGCCAAACCCTAGCCCGCATCTCGGGTCTAACCCATGCTCCAGCGATTCGGCGTCTCTCTGCCAGCGGACCTGCTCGAACGCTTTGACGCGATGATCGAGAAGCGCGGGTACACCAACCGCTCCGAAGCCATCCGCGACCTGATCCGAGATTCGCTCATCGAGGAAGAGTGGCGCGCCGGCGGCGAGGAGGTCCTTGGCGCGGCGATCATCGTCTACGACCATCACGTCCCCGACGTTGCGCGCAGGCTGACCTCCATCCAGCACGACGCCCATCCTCTTGTTGTCTCCACGATGCACATCCATCTTGACCACCACAACTGCATGGAGATTCTCGCCCTCAGAGGCCGCGCCGCCAGCGTCGAAGCCCTGGCCAACAAGCTGATCAGCGCTCGAGGCGTCAAGCACGGCCACCTGTTCCGTTCCACGCGCGGCGCGGGCCTCTGACCCCAGCCCCGCGCCTCCGCCATCCCTGTCCTGGAGGCCCCATGAAACCTATTCGCGTCGGCATTGTCGGCTCCAAGTTCGCCGCCAACTTCCACTGCGAGTCCTTCCGCCAGATCGGCAAGCTGCCCATCGAGATCGCCGGCGTCTACTCCCCCACGACCGAGCATCGCGAGGCGTTCGCCAAGAAGCACGGCATCCCCTCATGCGACTCCTACGAGAACCTGATCGACCGCGTTGACGTCATTGATGTATGCTGCCCCGGCTACAAGCACGAGGCCTGCGCCGTCCAGGCCGCCAAGGCCGGCAAGCATGTCATTGTCGAAAAGCCCTTCACCGGCGCCTTCGGCCCGGCCAACCCGCCCGCCGACTGGCGCGGCAACCAGGCCCCCAAGGAGCCCATGCTGCGGGAAGCGCTGGCCAGCTCCCGCCGCATGATCGACGCGGCGGCCGCTAGCGGCGTCAAACTGATGTACGCCGAGAACTGGGTCTTTGCGCCTTCGGTTCAGAAGGAAGTGGAGATCCTGAAGGCCACCAAGGGACAGATCGTTTGGGCCATGGCCGAAGAGAGCCACTCCGGCAGTCACAGCCCCGCCTACGGCGTCTGGAGCCTGTCCGGCGGCGGATCGCTCATGGGCAAAGGCTGCCACCCGCTCACCGCTGTCCTCTACCTCAAGCGCGTCGAAGGCGCCACCCGCCTCGGCCGCCCCATCCGCCCCGCCGCCGTGAGCTGCCGCGTCCACGAGCTCACCCGGAACCCCGCCTACGCCAGCGCGGGTTTCCTCCGCACCGACTACCGCGATGTCGAAGACTACTGCCAGGTCCATGTCATCTTCGACGACGGCTTTGTCGCCGACATCTTCTCCAGCGAAGTCGTTATGGGCGGCGTGCACAATTGGGTCGAGGTCTACGCCAACAATCACCGCATGCGCTGCAACATCAACCCCAACGACAGCTGCACCCTCTACAACCCCCGCGAGGAGCAGCTCAAGGACGTCTACATCGCCGAGAAGCTCGGCACCAAGCAAGGCTGGAGCTTCCCCAGCCCGGACGAAAACTGGCAGACCGGCTATCCGCAGGAGCTGGAGCACTTCATGCAGTGCGTCGCTTGCGACCGCGAGCCCGAGAGCGGCGGTCCCCTGGGCGCCGACACGGTGAGCGTGCTCTACGCCTCCTACCTCTCCGCCGAGCGCAAAGGCGCCGAGGTCGCGGTCCCGCTCATCTGACCTCCACCCCGCGCGGCTCAAGCCCCAGCGAAGACCATGCTGGCAAAGGTCACCGCCGACTTTGTCTCCGGCTCCGGCGCCTGACCGTAGTCCAGCAGCCATCCCCTGCAAGGCGCAATCACCTGCAGCAGCGTGTAGATGGCTGTCGCTCCACACACATTGCGGCTGTCGTTGTCCGCGGCGATCGCTCGCCAAAAGCCCAGCCCGTCCCCCTCCGACACGGGCTTGAGCAGCCGCAAGTCGTCCTCTTTGGCCTCCGCCAGTTCCGGCTCCCGCACTATGTACTCGTGGCCGAACTTGGGCCCCAAATGCGCCAGGTCCACCCCGCCAAGCACACAGACCTTGCGGCCCGTCTCCGCGATCACGTCTCTCAGCGCAGCCACGAAATCGCTCACCACCGGCTCCCGCATGGGGTCGTTCGCGCCGTCTACGAACCGCAGCAGCGAAGAGCACAGGATCGGCGCGATCATCACCCGCCGGCTGCCCATGGCGTGCCTGAGGAACACGGCCTGGAACTCGATGCTGTGTTCGGAGCGATGGACAAGCACGTCGTCCTCCGAAGCCAGCGGGTACCGGCGTCCCAGCCGCGCCATGAAGTCGCTGTCCGACTCCACCACGCCCAACGGCGTGTCAAAGTCCATGTCCAGCGGAATGTACAGACCTTCGCACATCTGATGCGCCGTGCCCAGCACGACGAACAAGTCCGCGTCCGATATCGCCGCCAGAGCCTTGTAGGTCCAAGCGTAGCTGGACCGTCCCCGCGCCGGGTCAATATGCGGCGCCAGCGCGCCCAGCAACCCTTGACCCCTCAGCTTCGACAACGCCCCGCGGGGTTCCTCGTCCAGCGGCCCAGGCCCGGCTTCGTCCCTGAAGTACGTGTCCAGCTTCTCGGCCAGCATGTCCGGGTCCATGTCGTACGCCGCGCCCGCGTGCGCCGCGGGTCGAACCCGCAACTTGCGGAACGACTCAAGAGCCATCCGCCTGGCCTCGTAGAAGCGCCCGTTCTCCAGAAACAGCGCGCCGTCAAGTTTTTTGACCAGCCCCTCCAACTGGTCCATTGAAACGGAGCGCCGGAACCTCCGCAGGTACTCCTCACGAATCTCCAACAGCGACCGCTGCCCGTCGAGCATGGTCAGCAGGTTATACACTCGCCCTGGCACGGCAAGGGTCTGACCACTGATCGCCGACGGGTCTCGAAGCAGCACGACCACCTCGCCGCCGTCCTGAACGGGAATCGCTTCGAGCGCGCGCAGCTTGGGACGGTCATCCATGAAACACGTTCCTTCTTGTCATGCCCTGTCTACGTTGCGCACACGCGGTCGGGCAAGCACTCCCTCAATGGGCACACCTCGCATCGCGGCGAAGGACGGCATACGTCCTTTCCCAAGGCCACCCACAACGCATGAAACTCATTATACAGACTCGCGTCGCGGGGCAGGCGCTCTTCAAAGAACCTCTGGACTTCGGAATAAGGCGCCTTCGCGCCCAGCAACCCGTGCCGGACCAGAACCCGCCGCGTATAGGCGTCCACCACGAACACCGGCCGCCCCAGCGCGTATAGCAGCATCGAGTCCGCCGTCTCCTCACCGATGCCGCGCACAGCCAGCAGTTCCGCGCGAAGCTCCTGCGTGGCCCCTCTCATGGCGCTTACCCGGCCGCCGTAGCGCTCCCAGAACCAGCGCGCAAAGCTGAGCAGCCGGTCCGCCTTGACGTTATAGTACCCCGAGGGCCTGACCAACTCCGCGACCACGTCACGCGGCGCGCCCACAAGTTTCCTCGCGCTCAGCAGCCCAGCCGCGCGCAGGTTGCGGATCGCCTTCTCCACGTTCGTCCATGCCGTGTTCTGCGTCAGAACCGCACCCACCATCACTTCGAAGGGACTCCGCGCCGGCCACCACTTCTGCGGTCCAAAGCGCGCCAAAAGGCGCTCGTACACGCGCATCAACTGGTCAGGTTCCATTCCCAAATTCTACCCGAATGCGCTCTTCCTGGCCGGAGATCGTCCGCGGCTGCCCCGGCCGGACCTCGCCGTAGGGCCCTCAAGGCCATCGTCCTGGCAGCGTTCCCGCCAATTTCCGAAGGTCGGCAGGCTCAGCCCGAGGGCCAAAGCGATCTCCGTGTTCGTCTTGCCGTCCGCGAACATCAGCACAACCCTCGCCCTTTGAGCTTGTCCGTGCGCCAGCGCCCGCGAGCCAGCCCAACCCTCCAACGGCTCGCGCTCGTCGGCGCAAAGCATTATAGGCCCCTTCGGCCGTCCGGTTCTCGTGGCCACCTCTCCCCCGCCGACAAGAGCCCCATCTTGCCACATCGTCGCAGTTCTCATAAGTCATTTCTGAGACAAAACGCTAGGTCACCTGCCCCTGCCGCGGCCGCCCCGCCAACTCATCCAGCTTGGCCTTCACCCTCTTCAGGTCCTCCCAGGCGTTGCGCTTCTGGTCAGCGTGGCGCATCAGGAAACTGGGGTGATACGTCGGCATTACAAGCGCGCCAAAGGCCTCCACAAACTGTCCCCGCAACCTGGCGATGTCCTGACGGCCGCTCAGGACCGCCTGCGCGGCGGCCGCGCCCAAAGCCAGTACGATGCGCGGCTGGATGATCCCGATCTGCCGGACTAGGAAGGGGCGGCATGTGCCCCACTCATCCGGCGCCGGCGCGCGGCTGAGCGGCGGGCGGCACTTGGCGGCATAGGCCACGTACACATCGCGCCGGCTAAGCTCCAGCACGTTCGTCAGCATCCGCGTCAGCACATGCCCGGCCGCGCCCACGAACGGCTCGCCCGCCTCGTCCTCGTCGCGCCCCGGACTGTCGCCCACCAGCATCAGCGCCGCGTCCGGATTGCCCACGCCAAACACAAGCCGCGTCCGGCCCTGGCACAGCTTGCACCGGTCGCAGTCGCCCATCTCGTCCTCGAGCGCCTCCAGCAGCCGCTGCTTGCGCTTGCCTTCAGCCGAGAGCGGCTCTGGCGCGCGCGAGGGGTCGCGTGAAGGGCGCGGCTTGTCGTCGGGCCAGGCGGGCGGCGTTGCCGCAGGCCGGGGCGACTCGACCGGCTCCTTGGGCGCCGGGGCGCTGAACGGGCGGGAGCGCGTCACGGGCGCCGGCGGGTCCAAGCGCCACGGGGCCGCGTCCACGCCGGCCAGCGCCTCCGACTCCACCAACGCGCGCGCGCCGCGAATCACCTCCAGCATGTCGTTCCGCAAGGTCATGCCCGTCTCACAAGCCCAAGTTTCGCGCCAGCGACGCCAGCACGGCGGCTTCCGCGCGGTCCAGACCGCCGGTG
>CAYYEE010000170.1:0-8599 GCA_964470775.1 uncultured Planctomycetota bacterium
CGCGGCCAATCCCAAGAGCCGCCCCGAAGCCGTCCGCAACGTCCCGCCCGTCTTCCCCCTGCCCCAGGAAATGGCGCTCGAAGGCCCCCCTGTACCCCTGCCCGATAGCCTCGCCATCCAGTTCGAGCCCGTCAACAGCGCCCGCGCCAAGACCACCGCCGAAGTCCTTCGCGATGAACTCAAGCTCTGTTTCGGACTCGACGCCACAGTCGCCCCCGCCGCCCCCGGCGCCGCGCCTTTCATCCTCATCGGCGAAGCCGCCGGCTCACCTGCCACAGCCGCGGCGCTCAAGAAGGCCGGCGCCGCCAAGCCCCTGCCCGACAGCCCCGACGGCTACATCCTCGCCGTTCGCCCCGGCGCCATCGTCATCTAGGGCGTCACGCCTCGCGGCGCCTTCTACGGCGTCCAATCCCTCCTCACCCTCGCCCGCCCCGCCGCCACCAGCGGCTGGGAAGTCCCAGGCGCCACACTGCGCGATTGGCCCGCCATGAAGTACCGCTTCATCGAAGGCCGCCCCGTCCCTTCGCCAGAACTCATCCGCGCCCTCGCCCGCTTCCGCGTCACCCACTACATCCCCAAATACATCAACATCGCCCAGGCCGCCCAACACGACAAGTTCGCCGAACGCTACTTCGTCGAGTTCATCCCCTTCCTCGACCCCAACTCCATCGTCCTCGGCCGCGACCGCTCCCTTGTCGAGCGCGCGCCCGAAGAGGACTGGAAGACCATGCCCACTGGCCGCCAGAACGCCAACCCCGCCCATCCCAAAACATGGGAAATCTACTTCGGCGAACTGGACAAATGGCTTCCCCAGTTCCACGGCGGCTTTGTCAGCATCGGCATGGATAAAACCTATCAGAACGCCCACGGCGCCCGCTGGAACGTCTCGCCCGAAAGCCGCGCCCTCAATCTCTCCGCCGGTCCTCTGCTCGCCCACTTCCTCAACAAGATCCACGACAAAGCCAAACAACACGGCAAACGCCTCTTCATGCACGACACCCCCTTCTTCCGCAACCACACCCTCAGCTACCCCGGCGACCCAGACCCAAGCTGGCTCAAGGCCCTCCCCCTCATCCCCAGGGACATCGTCTTCAACGTCTGGCACTGGAAAAAAGATACCACCCTCGACCCGCTGGGCAAGACCTACGGCCACGAGCTGATCCACCTCATCGCCGACGACCGCGACTGGCGCAAACCCGCCACCGAAGGCGAGCACATGCCCTGGGAATACCCCGGCGCCTTCGCAGGCATCAACTGCTACATGGCCGAGTCCTCCTTCACGCCCAACAAACTCCTCGACGCCGCCTGGGTCGCCTGGAACCCCGCCGCCGTCCGGCCCCACGACCCCGACGCCGACGCCGCCGTCGCCCGCTACGTCCCGCTCTGGAACTTCCTCGCCGATGGCGTTCCCATGCCTCGCTCCCTGCTCGCCCAGCCCGCCGACTTCACCCCCCTCGACATCTCCGCCGCCGCCAACCGCTCCCGCGTGGACCCGGTCCCCTGCGACGGCAAGGGCTGGGTGGACATGGGACCCAACGTAGACCTCCGCGCCCTGCCCGCCGGACGCATCGACATGGCCGGCGTCCCCTTCCAAATCATTGACGAATCCAAAAACAACGGCGCCAGCATCGTCATGGTCCAAAACCGCCTCTACACCGACAAGACCCTCCCCTCCAGCGTCGAGATCAATGCCAAGAACGTCAAAGCCGCCAGCCTCCTCTTCCTCCACTGCCTCGACCACGCCCCAGGCTGGCATTACCTCCGCCACAAAGAGCTGGCCGGCTACTACTACATCGTCTTCGAAGACGGCTCCTGCGACAAGATTCAGATCACCTACGCCACCAACATCAGCAACTGGGACGGCCCCACACGCTGGCCATACAACCCCTGCGGCCACACCATGTCCCAGGCCCGCCTCGCCTGGTCCGGCCAGACCACCTCCGGCCTCGACGCCTATCTCTACGTAACCGAGTGGGTCAACCCCAGGCCAGACCTCAAGATTCAGAAGATCGTCCTGCGCTCCACCTTCGACCCCGTGTTCATGAACCCCATGCTCCTCGCCATCACCGCCACCCACCCGCGCCTCGGCATTGCCCCGGCCAAGCGCAAGCTCCCCATCGCCGCCAGCCTGCTCGCCGCGCCCAAGCCCGTCGGCGTCCCGCTCGACCTCTCCGGCGGCAAGGACGAATCCGAACGGCGCTACGTCGCGCCCGACGGAACGACCATCGAGGCCGCCTCCATCAACAACGGACTCAGCGACGCCATCGCCTACGGCTTTGCCCAGGACTGGCGCTCCTACGTCGGCATGGTCACCGTAGACGGCCACCAGTCCGCACGCGCGGACGAACTCATCTTCACCTTCCCCAAACCCGTCCCCCTCACCGGAGCCTTGGTCACCAGCCGCTACCGCGAACAGCGCAAGGCCCAGAACTTCCCGCCCATGGTGTATGATCTCTTCATAGATGTCTTCGTCAACGGCGCCTGGGAGCAGAAAGCCTCGGCCCTCGCCACATGCCCCGAGGAGACCGGTCCCGCCTGGATGCCCCTCACCGGCGAGCCCGTCCAGAAGCTCCGCCTGCGCCAGAAACGTTGCCAAGGCACGCCCGACTACGCCGGATACAGCTTCATCCAGCTCTTCCGCAAGGAATAGCCCATGCTCCGCCCCGTTGATCCGTCCAACCTGTCCGGCAAGCCCCCACCCCACCCCCCCCGCTTCCTCCTCGACAGCGACGGCGGCAACCTCTTCGGACGCCTCGACCCCGCCGCATGGCGCCAGGACGTCGAAGAGGCCGTCCGCGAGTGCCCTCCCAACGTCACCACGTATGTCGTGTGCTCAGGCGGCGGCTGGTCGTGGTTCCCCTCCGCCATCGGCAATCCCCCGCCCCCAGGCCACCCGCTGAAAGCCGTCCACGAAAGCGGCCAAGACCCCCTCTCCCTGCTCCTGAACGGCCTCAAGCAGAACGGCAAGGAAGTCCTCCTCTCCGTCCGCATGAACGACGTCCACAACCCCACCGACGAATCCCGCATCCCCGCGCCCAGACGCCGCAACCCCGACTGCATCGTGGGCGTGGATGAAGTCCGCCAGGGCCAAGCCCAGTGGATGTCCTACTGTCTCGACTACTCCCGGCCCGAGGTCCAGGAATACGCCCTCTCCCTCATCCGCGAGCAAGTCACCCTTTATGGCCAGACCGTCGACGGTCTTATCCTCGACTGGATGCGCTTCCCGCGCCATCTCTCCGGCTCGCCCCAAGAGGTCTGGCAAAAACGCGCCGTCCTCACCGGCTTCACCGCCAGCGTCCGCCGCCAACTCGCCAAAGCCGGCCGCCCCATCCTCCTCGCCGCCCGCGTGCCTCCCAGCCTCGACGGCTGCCGCCGCGCCGGGCTCGACATCGCCGAGTGGACGCGCCAGGGCCTCGTGGACTTCCTCGTCGCCTCGCCTTTCCTCACCACCGACTTCTCCATGCCCATCGAGGAGATGCGCGCCGCCCTGGGCCAACACGCTGTCCCCATCTACGCCGCCTTCGACATGAGCCACGGCGACCACCAGATGCACTGTCCCGAGTCGCTCCGCGCCGCCGCCTCCGGCCTCTACGCCTCTGGCGCCGACGGCCTCTGCGTCTTCAATCACCCCTGCTGGATCGAGCGCCTCGCCGCGCGACCCTACGACTGGATCCTCGGCCTCGAAGACCCGGCCGCCGCCGCCAGCAAGCCCCTCCTCTTCAGCGTCGCCCACGTCGAGAAGCGCCGCGCCTCCGGCGTGGACCTGCCCGGCCACCTGCCGGCGCCCCTGGCCGCCGGCGGCCGCGTCTCCCTGCCCTTGGTCCTGCCGCCCGCCGCCCTGCCCGCTTGGCGCTGCCTCGTCAGCGTGGCCAGCGGCGGCGGCGTCGCCCTGTCCGTCAACGGAGCGCCCGCGCGCGAACGCCCCCGCCTCCAGCGCGCCGACCTCTTCGTCCAGTTCGAAAACCGCCCCGCGCCCAACGCCAAACCCCGCGTCCGCATCCCCGACGAAGCCTGCCGCCTCTTCCACCCAGACCCCGCTGCCCTGAAGCCCGGCATCAATATCCTTGAAATCACCAATGCCTCTGGACATAATCTCACCATCGAGCGCATCAACCTGGGCCTTTGGTGAGAGCCCGCTTCCAAGGAATCCTCGGGACATGGCTTCAGATCGCGGGCCGGCGCCTGTCACGTCTCTGCCGGTTCTCGAACGCGCCGGCGCCCTCGTCGTCCACGGCTCGCTCGCGGGCTGCGTCGCGGCGCTCGCCCTCGCCCGCCGTGGCCTGCGCGTCGTCCTCGCCTCCCCGGCCTGCTCCCTGCCCGCCGACTGGTGCGTCACCCGCCGCGCCTGGGTCAGCGCCGCCCGCCTCAACGCCCTGCCCCAGCCCTGGCGCGACGTCTTCGCCCAGAGCTGCGCGGGCAAAGCCGCCAGAGGCGAACACATCCTCAACCTCGCCACCCTCGCCGCCAAGACCGAGGACCTTCTCCTTGACGCCGGCGTCAAGCTCTTCTACGGCATGTTTCCCTGCGGCGTCGCAATGGCGGACAAGGACGCGGTTCACGCCGTTGTCTTCGGCGGCAAGTTCGGCCTCGCCGTCGTCGCGGCCGGCGCGGTCGTGGACTGCACGCCCGCCGTTTCCGTGGCCGCGCTCGCCGGCCATGTCCCCGCCTGCCGCCCCATCCCCAAGTCCGGCGCCCAAGTCCGCGTCTTCGCCAAAGCCGGCCTGCCCGACGAAGCCCACCCCCTCATCTGCGAACGCGGCCAGCGCAACAACTGCCCGATCCAGCCACCCGGCGGCTCTTCCCTGTCCGCGCCCGGCGTCCCCGCTCTCCCCGGCGGCAAGGTCCTCCTCCACGGCCCCTACGCCGAGTTCCCCCTCCGCCTGCCCATTGACCAGAGCGGCCCCCTCTGGCCGTCCGGCCTTGCCGGCGCCACGCGCAACGCCCTCCTCCAAGCCGGCGCCGCCGTCAACCAGCAGCGCCAGGCCCAACGCCTGCCGCCCGTCTACTTCCACCGCTTCTCCGGCGAGTTCGACACCGAACCCCTCGTCCGCATCCGCGCCGCCAGCCGCGCCCGCCCCTTCCAGCCCGCCGGCCTCAGCAACGTCTTCGTGTGCGGACCCGCCGCCGACGTGGACGCCCCCGCCGCCCGCGCCCTGACAGAACCCGGCAACGCCGCGCGCCTGGCCCTGAGCATCTCCCGAAAGCTGAAACCTGCCCCCGCCCCGCGCCGGTTCCAGCCCGCCGTTGTTCTCACGACGGCGTCTGCCCATGCGCCATCCAGCACGGACGCCCCCCTCCTCACCAACGACGCCCCCCCCCTCCACACCTCGCGCCCGCCCCTGCCCCTGGACCGCATTCGCCTTCCCGTCCTGGCCGCGTGCGACGTCCTCGTCGCCGGCGGCGGAACCAGCGGCGTCCCCGCCGCGCTCGCCGCGGCCAAAACCGGCGCCTCCACCATCCTCATCGAACAACACCATGACCTCGGCGGCGTCCGCACCATCGGCGGCGTGGGCTCCTATTGGTTCGGCGTCAAGACCCCCTGCCAGACTAACCTCGACGCCGCCATTGACGAATGCACAGCCGAAACGGGCATGGCCGAAGAGATCGCCATGCGCCGTGTCCTCGACAAGGCCGGCGTCCAAGTTCTCGCCGCCTGCCCCGTCGTCGCCGTCCTTCGCCACGGCGCAACGCTCCAAGGCGT
This sequence comes from uncultured Planctomycetota bacterium, assembly GCA_964470775.1. Taxonomy (GTDB): domain Bacteria; phylum Planctomycetota; class Brocadiia; order CAIUPP01; family CAYYEE01; genus CAYYEE01. The sequence goes on from CAYYEE010000170.1 coordinate 5,702, forward strand.
CGTGGTCGCCACGTCGTCCGGCTTGGCCGTGGTCCGCGCCAAGACATTCGTCGACGCCACCAGCGACGCCGACCTCGCCGCCTGGGCCGGCGAACCCTTCGAGTACGGCAACGGCCGCGACGCCTGGACCCTCTGGGCCTCGTTCGGCGACTTCAACGCCGAGAAGCGCACCGCCAGCCGCCACTACGAATCCGCCATCGAAGTCCGCGACCCCGCCGACTTCACCCGCACCGCCGTCCAGGGCCGCCGCCGCCCCGGCATGTGGCCCGCCTTTCCCCACGAAATGCCCCAGCACTATCTCACGCCCCGCGAATCGCGCCGCCTCCTCGGCCGCGCCACCATCACCTACGGCGGCATCCTCGCCGGCGAGACCTTCCCCGACACCATGATCGTCTGCCGCTCCAACTTTGACATCAAAGGCCTGGCCACCAGCGCCCTCGCCTGTTGCGGCGTCGTGTCGAGCTGGCGCGTCCAAAAGACCTTCGCCGCCGCTATCCCCTACCGCGCCATCCTGCCGCCCACCCTCGACAACCTGCTCGTCGCCGGCCGCGCCTACTCCGCTTCCCACGACGCCCTCGCCCTGGCCAGGATGCAGCGCGACATGCTCAGCCTCGGCGCCGCCGCCGGCCTCGCCGCCGCCATGTCGGCCGCATCAGGGGTCCCTCTCCCCAATCTGGACCTCGCCGCGCTCCAAGCCGCATGGCTCTCCTGCGGCGTCATCCTGCCGCGGGACCAGCGCCGCTTCGCGCGGGCGGCCCAGCGCTATGGCGCCGCCCAGGCCCGGCGCGACGCCGCCGCGCTCCTCGCCCGCGGCCGGGACCACTCGCGCCTGCTGGCGCGCCTCATGCGTTCCACTGTCAGCGTCAAGCCTCTCCTGGCCGCCTTTCGCCAAGCCAAGTCCGCCAGCGCCAAGGAGCAAATCGCCCGCGCGCTCTGCTATCTCGGCGATACGTCCACGGTCCCCTTCCTCCTGCAAACCATCGAACGCCAGATCAGACACGGCCTTCCCCGCCCCTTGCGCAAGACCCTCGCCGTGCCCCCCGAGCACGGCTGGGCCGGCGCGCCCGCGTATTCGCTTTGGGCCATCGCCATCTCCGGCGCCGGCCGGCAGGCCGCCGGCCTCATGACCACAATCGCCCGCATGATTCCCGACAACGCCGACCTTTTCGCCTCCAAACGCGACTCTCCCTTCGAATACGTCCGCGCCATCTGCGCCGTGGCCGAGCGCTGCCCGGGCCCGGCCATGATCCCGGCGCTCGCCGTCCTGCTGGAAAAGGACTGCCTGCGCGGCCAATGCTCCCCCCAGGACGGCGACCCCCGCAAAGCCAGCGACCGCGTCGCCGAGCGCCTCGCCTATCTCGAACTGTGCATCGGCCGCGCCCTGGCCCGTTGCGCCGACCCGCGCGGCTATGACATATTGGCCGCGTACGCCGACGACGCGCGCGGTCCTCTTGCCCGCGGCGCGCGCCGCGAACTCGCCGTCCTGCTGGGCAAGCCCGTCCCGGCCCGGCCCGCCGCCATCAAAAACCTGTGCGCCCGGAGCGCAGCCGTCAAGCGCCCGCGCCCGCTTGCGGACATCCTGCCCTAGATGATTACCTCCGACTGGCATATCCACTCGCGCAACTCGTGCGACGACGCCTGCATGACCCTCGCCGACATGGCCCGCGGCGCCGCGGCCAAAGGCATCCTCGCCTTCGGCGTCTCCGACCACATCCACACCGCTTTCAATCTGCCCGACCTGGCCGCCTCGCGCAGCGAATTCGAACAGTTCAGCCCAACGCCGGACTTCCACTTCGGGGTGGAAGTCAGCTGCGTCTCACAATGGGAGATTGACGAGATCGCATGCGGCCGGAGCCTTGCAAAACCCCCCGTTTACGGACTGCGCTCCGGCGGCCCTCCCGGGGCCGCCCTGGCCATCGGGCTTACCGTCGAAGACCTGCGCCGGCACAAGGTCGAGTACGTCATCGGCGGCGCGCACTGGCCCATGTATGTTCCCATCGAACGCGAGGCGCTGATTCGCGACTACCACCGTCAGAACATGTTCCTCGCCGCCCACCCCCTCGTGGATATCGTCGCGCATCCCTGGTGGTGGCACGGCCACTGGAAAGACGCGGACGACCGATTCACCACCGAGCCCTGGCTTGCCGACTTCGGCCGCATCCCCCGCTCGCTCCACGACGAGTTCGCCTCCTCGGCCATCCAGCACGGCGCCCTGGTCGAGATCAACGCCGGCGCCATGCTCCTCACCCGCAGATACCCCGAAGCCTTCAAACGCCGCTACCTGGACTATCTCGCCTATCTCAAGGAACGCGGCGTCCGCCTCTGCTTCGGCTCCGACTGGCACTCGGCCCAGTACGACGTGGACATCGTCCGAGCGTCCGAAATGCTCGACAGCGTCGGGATCACCGACGCGGACATGTGGCGCCTGCCGCCCGGCCACGCGATCCGCGACTCCGGCCGCGGCAAGGCCCTGGCGTTCACCCCCGCGCGGACCGCCCCCCCAAAAACCGCGCCGGCCGGAACAACCCATGCTTGAAGGCCCCCTTCCCGCCACCGTCGCCGACTTCGAAGGCATTGTCGCCTGCGCCAACGCCTGCTTCCCACCCCCGCCCGGCATGAGCGGCATGGAGGTCCGCGCCGCCCATTGCTACATCAACGAGCCGGACCACCTCAGCCGCTTCCTGGTCATCAAGGACAACGGGCGCGTCGTCGCGTGCCTGGGGTGCATCACGCAAGTCCTCGCCGTCGACGGCGGCGAAGTCCGCGTCTCCGGCGTCAGCGGCGTAGCCACCTTGCCCGAATACCGCGGCCAGGGCCTCATGTCGCGCCTGCTCCCCGCCGCCGTCAATCTCATGCGCGGCCAGAACTGCGCCTTCTCCGAACTCGGCGGCGACCGGC
>CAYYEE010000171.1:0-8595 GCA_964470775.1 uncultured Planctomycetota bacterium
GAAGAATGGGAGTGATGGGAACGGACGGGGGCTGTGGAACGGCCTGACTTCTTGGGCGCGGGGAGCCGTCCTGCGCGACCCTCCCCCTGCTCTCTCGCAGGGGGAGAGGGGCGAGGCGGGGGTCAGGCGGCGCCGCCGCGGCGGAGGACGATGTCGCCGGGTTTGACGCGGAGGGAGCGGGCGACGACGGGGCATTTGGCTTTGAGGAGGAAGTAGACGGGGCGGGGGGCGTGGCTGAGGGTTTCGTAGTTGCCTTGGCCTTTGGCGATGACGAGATCGGCGGCGGCGAAGCGCTGGCGCAGGCCGGGGGAGCACAGGTCCAGGATCGTGCCTGCGGCGGGGGCGCCGTTGTCCATCACTTCCACCATGCCGGTGAGGCCGGCGGCGCGGGCGTCTTCGAGGGTGGCGTCGTTGATGATGGGGCCGCCGCGGACCACGACGGTGACCTTTTCCGGGCCGAGCCGCTCGATGAGGAGTTTGTCGAGGACGATTTCGCCGGCGTTGTCGGCAAGGTATAGGATGCGGCGGGCGGAGGCGGCGGCGTGGCGCAGGGCGTCGAGTTCGACGGGGTCGAGGGGGGCTTCGAGGGCGTGGGCGATGGACTGTCGGACGCGGGCTTCGCTGAAGCTGGAATGGGCGCCGAAATCAATGATGTTGCCGGCGATGGCGAGGCGGGCGGCTTGGGCGAAGGGGTCCGGGGCGCGGTTAACGCTGGCTTTCAACTCCGGGTAGAGAGACAGGGCGAATCGGTTGCTCTGGGCCTTCATGTCGCGGAGGGGGTCGGTGGCGCCGCAACGGTCGAGGATGAGGCGGTAGAGGCGCCAGCCCAGGGCGGGGGGGGACTGGCCGAGGTCCATGCGGGCCATCTCGGCCAGACACTGGCGCAGGGCGTCTTCGATGACGGCGTCGTCGCTTGTGCAAAGGCGGGCGGTATCCACCATTTGGCGGATGAGGCAGGGGACGCAGTCGAAGCAGGTTTTCATGGGGGCCTTTCGTTCTTAGGAAAGGGGTATTGTAGCAGGGCGGGCGGGGGAGGGGGATGGGAAGAATGGGACATGTGGGACATATGGGCGGCGTGCTTGTCTTGGCCGGTTATCTGGCGTTCTGGTAACATGCCCATTCCGAAGGCAGGCGCTGTCTGGTTCTGAAGGAGATGGTTCATGACTGCTGCGTTGAATGATCTGTTCATCGTGCCTGACATAGACCGGGGCGTGATTGCCGTTTCGTTTACGGCGCCGGAGGGGTGCGAGGCGGCGGGGTGGGAGGTGTTGGACGAGGGCAAGGCGATCAGCCAGGGGCGCGCGGGGCTGAAGCCGGGCCAGGAGGCGCGGTTCGAGGCGGCTGTGCCGGCGTTCAAGCTGTGGCAGATTCACGATCCTTATCTGTATGCGCTGCGGCTGACGCTGGACATGGGCGGGGGGAAGGAGACTGTGGAGCAGACGTTCGGGATGCGGACGATTCGCACGCGAGGGCAGGAGATCCTGGTGAACGGGCAGGCGTTCTGCGTTCGGGGGTATATCCGGGGGCGAGAGGCGCACGATCACCCGAACCTGGAGAACCTGCCGCTCTATGAGTATTACGCGAAGAACATCCGCGCGGCCAAGGCGTATGGGTTCAATCTGATCCGGTTCCACTCGCGCATTCCGCCGAAGGAGTGCTTTGAGGCGGCGGACAAGCTGGGGATGTTCATCCACATCGAGATCCGCAAGTACTTCGGGAAGTACCAGAAGGAGCGGGCGATGATGAGCGACGAGGGGCAGATTATCAGCGAGGAGGAGTGGAAGGAGGCGATTCTGGCGCTGCGCAACCATCCGTCGCTGATGGTGTATTGCATGGGCAACGAGATCCGCCATCCGGGGACGAATCCGTTCGTGGAGCACATCGCGAACGTGACGAAGAAGCTGGACCCGACGCGGTTGTTTCTGGACACGTGCGCGCACGGGGAGTTTGACCGGGAGTACGTGGACTTTGACGTGCAGCACATGAGCTACTTCTTCCCATTCGGGAAGGACTATGACATGTTCGAGAACACGTGGAACTGGCTGATCTACGGGTCGTGCAAGGGGTATCCGCTGGAGGACAAGGACGATCCGTATGATCCGTCGTATCGCGTGACGCGGGCGATTCCGGGGCGCCGGCCGACGCTGGCGCACGAGATTTGCCACTATGCGGCTTGGCGGGACCTGGACGCGCTGGAGGCGAAGTTCCGGCGGTGCGGGGCTGAGGCGCCCTGGTGGCTGGCGGAGTTGAGGAAGCTGGCGGCGCAGAAGGGGATGGACAAGGATTACGCGCTGTTGCGCGAGGCGAGCAAGCGGTTCCAGTTCCTGGGGTGGAAGCTGGGGATCGAGGCGGCGCGGCGGAGTCCGCTGCTGTGCGGGTTCCACTTCTTGCAGTTCAGCGACACGGACCGGTACGAGAACAGCAACGGGGTGGTGGATTGCTTTGACGATCCGTCGGGCGTGGACGCGGAGGCGTTTCTGCGGTTCAACGGGGATACGGTATTGCTGGCGGATTTGCCGCGGCGGACGTTCTTCGAGGGCGAGAAGGTGTCGTCGCGGGTGCTGGTGTCGCACTTTTCGCCGCGCATCAAGGGGGAGGCGGCGTTCTCATTCCGGCTGGAGACAACGGACGGTCAGGCCGTGGCGCAGGGCGGGCTGGGGCGGATGACGATGGACGAGCTGGGGCGGCGCGATCTGTGCCGGCTGGACCTTAGGATGCCGGCGGTGGAGAAGCCGGCGGCGCTGCGGTTGGTGTGCAAGCTGGCGTCGGAGAGCGGGGAGACGCTGGTGGAGAACGCGTGGAACCTGTGGGTGTATCCCAACCGGCCGGCGGCGCTGGCGGCGCCGCGGTGCACTGTGGCGCTGGAGGGGGTAAACCTGGGGGCGCGGTATCCGCAGATCAAGTCGCGCGGGTCGCTGGAGAAGCCGGCGAAGCTGTTGATCGTGAACCGGTTCTCCAAGGAGGTGTTGGACCACTTGGACCGCGGCGGGAACGTATTGATGCTTTACCGCGTGGAGGAGACGCGCGATCGGAAATACTACAAGCGCGGGAAGCGGCCGGCCAAGGAGACGTACTATTTGCCTGCGACGTGGGACCGGCTGAAGGGGGTGATCTGGGACCGGGGGACGAATTGCGGCGCCGTGATCCGCGACAACCGGGCGTTTGGCGGGTTCCCGAACGACGGGTTCCTGGATTTGCAGTTCCACGCGCTGATTGACGATTGCGACAAGATATGCCTGGACGATTTCCCTGTGGACGTGACGCCGCTGATGCAGGGCGTGGACAAGGCGGCGCGCGACCGGTTCGACGTGTACAACTTCAAGCTGTCGGAGTTGCAGCCGGCGTATACGATGCGGAAGTTTGCGTATGCGTTTGAGGCGCGCGTGGGCAAGGGGAAGCTGTTCGTGACGGGGTTCAACTTCACGGGTCTGGAGCGCGGGGCGCCGGAGACGTGCGCGATGTTCGAGTCTATTCTGAGCTATGTGACGTCGAGGCGGTTCCGTCCGGCGGCGGCGATGACGCGGGAGGCGCTGGAGGCGTATCTGCTGGCCAAGGGCCGGGCGCCGCGGATCAAAGAGCGGGAGATGTCGCAGTATTGGCAGCTCAACGACGCGCCGCTGGAGTCGGACCGGTTCTGGAAAGAGGCGGAGGAGTATTTGAGGGAGGAGGAGTAGGGGGCGGGGGACGCGTGGGAGTGAGGGGGAATGTGGGAATGACGGGAGCGGCGGATGCGTCCCGGAGATGACGAGGACTTGCGTTGACAGGAACGGTGACGCTTTGCGCGTGCTTCAACGAGGATGGGTTTGGGCCGTCGGCGCTTGGGAGCTACGTGGTGAAGGCGCTGGTGGCGCGTTGGCGGTCGGAGCGGCGCGAACCACTGAAAGTCTTGCTCTTCAATCGGGGCGCGGAGGCGTTCAACCGGGTGGTGTATGCCGATTGGCCGGAGGTGGAGCTGCGGCCGGTGGATGGGTTGCTGCGGCTGGTGAAGCCGCAAGGGGAGGTCCATCTGGGCCGGACGATGGAGACGTGGGCGGGGTATGGGGCGTGGCGGGAGGGGTATATCCGCGAGGTGGCGCCGGATGTGGCCGTGTGCGGGGCGACGCTGGACGTGGGCGGGCCGATGATGGTGGCGGCGGCAGCGCGGGCGGGGAAGCCGGCGTTCAGTGTGTTTGACCATAGCTGGGCGGCGACGCTGCGGGGGTTGTGCCGGGCCGATTGCCCGCGGCGGCTTCATGCGCCGCCGGATTCGCGGGCCGTGAAGACGGCGTTGCGCGTGGCAAGCGAGATCGAGGCGGATGAGCGGCTGGCATCGGGGGTGTTTCTCTTTGATGCCTACATGTGCCCGCCTGAGTTCCGCGATCACTGGCAGGCGCTCGGGGCGCCGGTGACCATCCTGCCCGGCGTGTTTGGCCAGCGACGCGACCCGGCCGAGGCCCGATCTTGTCTCAACCGCTTGCTGACGGAACTGGGCCAGGCGCCTGTGGGCAGCGACGAGCGACTTGTTCTGATATCTCCAGGCGGCACAATGGTTTGGGACGATCTGCTCCCACGGATGATCGATGGATTCCTCAATCAGCCGAGCGCGGGGTTCACGCCCGTGCTGTCGCGGCCGAACGTGGGCTCGGAGGTGAAGGCGCGGATGCGGGCGGCTGGCCGAGTGCGGTGGTTCGACTATGGCCCAGGCGCGACGCAACAGCCACTGCTGCCGGCGTTTGAGCTGGTGATCACGCGCGCCGGCGGGGGGACCGTGAACGACTGCCTGGCGACGCGGACGGCGCTGGCGTGCGTGCACGAGCCCTTCTGGCAGGTGGCGCTGATCGAGCGCGAACTGCGGCGACGGGGGTGGTTGGTGGAGTCGCCGGAGGCAGACCTGGACGTGTTCGCGCGCGACCCGGCTGAGGCGGTGGGGCGGCTGGTGGCGGCAGGTAGACCTCAGGTAGACTACCCCCCCGCCGGAGCGGAAAAAGTGGTGGCGGAGAGGCTGTTGGCGACGCTGGGGAAGTGACCAGAGGGGCGCCTGCCTAGGTCGAGCCGCCAACCTCCGACAAGGACACTCAGGAACCGCGCCTCCAGATTGCGGGGGACCTGCAATCTGGCCCCTGAAGCCCCACAGCGCCACTCACCGTCCTTCACGGCCCAAGCGACCACCGTGCCCCCACTGAGCCGCCAGCGGCCTTCCTGGAGCCCCCTACAACGAATCCCCCGACGCGCCCTCCACAGCAACCCACAACCAAAAGTGGGACGCCACGCCCAAGGCCACAAGCCAAAGCGACTGGGCCAAGCCTGAAGCAGTGACATGGCACGGACGGCACAAGCTACGGCGCCCATCCGCGCGTCAGTTTCTCCCTTGAACCCACGCGAAAGAAATTCCGAAAAATTTAGTTGACGAACGGGTCAGTTTCGACGATAATGTCCAATGTGACGAGGCGGTCAGATGTGACATGCCAGTCACATGTGACGGAGCAGTCGAGTGTGACCGCCGTGTCAATCGTGACGATAACGTCGGAAGTGACAAACAAGTCGAATTTGACCTGGGTGTCAGGATTGACGCGCGGGTCAAGATTCGGCGTGACGACAAAGACAGACCCCCCGATGGACTCAGAAGCAGCAAAACCGGGCCGGACCAGGTTGAAAAGGCGCTCCGTCGCCACCCGCGACAAGTTGCTCAAAGCCGCGCGTGCGGTGTTCGCGGAAAAGGGCCTAGACCTGGCCCGCGTAGACGAGATCACGAACCGCGCCGACGTGGGCAAGGGCACGTTCTACTACCACTTCGGCGACAAAGACGGGCTAATCCGCGAGCTGATCCTCCAAGTGATGGGCGAGCTCGAAGCGGTCATCGAGGAAAAATGCAAAAACGCGTCGGACATCCGCGACCTCTTGGACAAGCTCATCGAGGCGCACATCGCCTTCTTCTGCAACCGGTGGGAAGACTTCGTCCTGTACTTCCAGGGCCGGTCGGACCTGACGCTCGAGGTGGGCTATCAGGGAATCGAAACGCCGTTCCTGGACTATCTGACCCGCGTGGAACGGCTGATCGAGTCGGTGCTCAAGACGCGCGTGCCCAAGCTGGTGCTGCGCCGCATCGCCTGCGCCGTCGTGGGTTTCGTGTCCGGGTACTACTCGTTCGCCGTCATCGCCTCGGAAGAGGAAAACGTGGATCAGACGTTCAGTTCGTTGCGCGGGGCCATCGTGGCCAGCCTCGCGCGGTTCATCCAGGAGGCCGCGCCACCCCCCAAGGAAGCTGGGGAAGCGGGGAAGTCCACTTGACCCAGGACGGCGGGCGGCAACCCCGCGGAGCCGAAGGTCATCAGCAGTGGGAGGAAAAAGGCAGAAAATGGCGGCAACGGAAACAGAGTCCATTGTCGAACAGGCGATTAAGGCTGACGCCTGGGGTTTGGCGTGCAGTTTCGACATCTACAACTGCGACCCGGACACCATCCGCAGCGCGGACAAAATCCGGCAGTTCGTTGTCGAACTGTGCGACCTGATTCAGATGAAGCGTTTTGGCGACACGGTGGTCGTAAACTTTGGCGAAGACGAGCGCGTGGCCGGCTACTCGATGATGCAGCTCATCGAAACGTCGCTCATCTCCGCCCACTTCGCGAATCAGTCCAACACCACGTACCTGGACGTGTTCAGCTGCAAACCCTACGACCCCGAGGTCGTGTCGGAGTTCGCCAAGTCCTTCTTTGGCGGGTCGCATGTCATCTCCCACGCGAACTTGAGGTTGTAGGCCGTGACTCAAATCCGTCTCGTCGCGCGCCTTGAAGAATGCGAGGCGCTCTGGCGCAGCGCCATCCCCCAAGAGGTCATCACCGACCTTTGGGAGACGCGCGCCTGCTTCCAGCGCCACTTCCAGCGCCCGCCGCTCTTTGTCGTCGCCGAGGATGACCGCGGCCTGGCCGGACTCCTCCCCCTGAGCTGGATCGAGGAGTCCGGCTGCTACGGCTATTTCCCAGGCGAAACGTGGCACGGACAGACCTGGCTCGAGCAGAACCGCATCCTCGCCCGCGACGCCGGCGTTCTCGACGCCATGCTCCAGGCCATCCCCGGCAAGTACCACCTCCGCTACCTCAACCCCCCTGCCGTCATCCCCGAAGCCCAGCGCGTCGTTGACGAAATCGGCTACATCTTCCCGGCGCCCAAATACAACTACGACTTCGAGAACTACCTCAAGGAGTTCTCCCACCGCTCCGCCAAGCGCCTCCGCCGCGACCTGGAAGAAATCGAATCCCAAGGCGCGGAGTACACCTACGACGTCTTCGAAGACTACGAGCACGTCGTCCGCCTCAACATCTCCCGCTTCGGCAAGGAATCCTACTTCGCCGACGACCGCTTCACCCGCGGATTCCGCGACCTCCGCGACCTGCTCGCCCAAAACGGCTGGCTCCGCTTCACCACCGTGCGACTCGCCGGACAGATCGCCGCCGTGGACATGGGCTGCGTCTACAAAAACTTCTACACCCTCCTCGCCGGCGGCACCCACAACGACTTCCCCGGCGTCGCCAAGCTCATCAACATCCTCCACATGCGCCGCGCCTGCCGCGAGCGCTTCGAACAAGCCGACTTCCTCTGCGGCGACTTCTGCTGGAAAACCCTCTTCCACCTCACCCCGCGCCCGCTGTGCCTCATCGCCAACATCCGGCTGGCCGACCCCCACCACCCGGATGCGTGCCCGTCCGGGAGCGCCACGAGTGCCCAATAGCCGCGTTCTCGTCGTCAGCACCACTCCGGACTACATCCAAGCCATCCTCTGCCGCTATCCCGGCCGCGCCGTCTTCATCACCGACCGCCGCGTCCGCGCCCACGCCGCCGAACCCCGCCCCCCCGCCGAGGACGAACTCCTCGGCGACCTCGGCGACCCGGCCACGGTCCTGGCCAGCCTGCGCGAACACCTCCGCCGCCACGGCCAGGAACCCGCGGGCGTCGCCTGCTTCGACTGCGAGTCCCTCGCCCTCGCCTCGTTCGTCGGCTCCGCCCTGGGCCTCCACTTCCCCTCCGCCGAAGCCGTCACCGCCTGCCGCAGCAAGCTCGAGTGCAAACGCCGCTGGCGCCGCGCCGGCGTCGCCTGCCCCCGCGCTGGACACGTCAGCAACGAAACCGAAGCCCGCGCCTTTCTCGAAAAACTCGCCGCCCCCGCCGTCCTCAAACCCCTCACCGGCTCCGGCAGCGAACTCACCTTCCAGTGCGACGGCCCCGACGGCCTCGCCAGCGCCTTCCGCGTCATCCACGACCGCCTCGCCCATCACGGCGACGGCCGCATGTACGCCACCCGCCGCGCCCGCCACGTCTTCGCCATGGAGGAGTTCATCCCCGGCGACGAATACAGCGCCGACTTCATCGTCGAGGACGGCCAAGTCCGCATCATCCGTGTCGCCGCCAAGCTGCCCGCCAAAGACCAGACCTTCGGCGTCACCCGCGCCTACATCGTCCCCGCCCGCCTGCCCCCCCCCGTCACGCTGGACGCCCTGGCCCCCCAGCTCCTCGCCGCCGCCCGCGCCGCCGGCCTGCGCCGCGCCCTGTGCATGGCCGACTTCTTCCTGCGCGGCGAGCAAGCCGTGTTCATCGAAATCGCCCCCCGCCCCGGCGGCGACT
>CAYYEE010000172.1:0-8582 GCA_964470775.1 uncultured Planctomycetota bacterium
GCCGCCATCGCCGCCCAAGCCGTCGACACCCGGCAAACCGCCATAGAAGCCGCCACTGCCGCCGTAACCACCCGATCCGCCCCAGCCGCCGCGTCCGCCGGAGCCGCCTTGCCCGCCTTGCCCGCCGCGCGCGTCGATCGAACCGGCGATCGTGATGCCGCCCGTTGCACTAAGCGTAACCAAACCACCGGCACCACCATTGCCGCCGCGCCCGCCTTGCCCAGGCCCCACGCGCCCGTAGCGAACGAAGCGATCTTTGGCCCTGCGGTCTTAAGCAGGCTGGCCAGGCTGGCCACGTGGCCGGCCAGGCTCAGCGCGCCCAGGCCGCCCAGCGCCACCTGCGTCCCCAGCGACGCGCCCATGAATCCCTTGAATGCGAGCTTGAGCGCTTCGACAAGCGCATTGGCCAGCCACGCGATGAACTTGGCGGCCAGGGGTTTGGCGTCTTCCCACACCTGATTGAGGCCAGCCAGCAGCGCCGCTCCGGGCGAGCCGGTCTGCTCAAATACCGTGGCGAACCGCTGGGCCAGCCGCTCCACGTATTCCAGCGCCTTGACCAGGCTGCCTTGCACGGCCTGGATGAACCGCTGAACTCCGGGGGACTGGCTCAGCCGGTCCCAAGCCGCGTTGAGCTGGATGAGCCGGTCGCGCAGGCGCTCGAAAAGCGGCTTGGTGACCTCGGCGCGCAGCAGGGCGATGTTGTCCATCATGGTGGAGGCCGCGCCGGCAAACGTCTTGCTCTGGCGCTCCATCATGCCGCCGTAGCGCTCGTCCAGGAACCCCTTGACCACGCGCATGGCCTCGTCCTTGGGCGTGAGCAACTCGCCCTGGCCGCCCCATTGCAGCCCGCGGATGGCGCGCAGGTTGACGCCCATGCGCGCCAGGGACTCGGCCGCCTCGCCCGTGCGGCCCGTGGATAGGTAGGCCAGCGCCCGGGCCACTTCCTGAATCGGTCTGCCCACGCCCGCGGCCAGGTCGCCCACGGTCGAGAGCCAGGACGACGACTCCATGTTGAACGCTTCCAGCATCCGGACCGTCTCGTCCAGTTCCTCATAGCGGAACGGGGTCCGGGCCGCGAAGCTCAGGGTCTCGCGTTGAAGGAGATTGGCCCTGGCCTGGCTGCGCAGCAGCACGGTCAAAGCTACGTTGCTCTGCTCGAGCTGCTGGTTGAGGCGGATGCCCTGGCCAATCTGCCAGCCGGCGAACGCCGCGCCGGCGAGGGCCAGCCACTTGGCCAGGCTGACCAGCCGTCCCACGGCCAGGCCAAGCGCGTGGTTGAGCTTGCCGCCCACGGCCGCGGCGGCCGTGCCCAGCCCGCCCAGGACGCGGGCCGCGTTGGCGCCGTGGCGCTCAATGGCCGCCAGCGCCGCGGCGCCGGCCGCGCCCAGCCGCGCCGCCACTGGGCCGCCTTGGTTCAGGCGGTCCATGATCTCGCGCAGCCGGGCGCTGCCCTTGTCTTGAAAGCGAATCAGAATGTCAACCGCGGCGTCGGACATCACATGTCCTCAACGACAAGCTTTCGGGTTCTCGGGCTTCGGGCTTGGGAACGGCGGGAACGGCAGGGGTTCTGGGGCTTCGGGCTTCGGAACGGCAGCCGTTCCTAAGCCCCAAGACCCCAAACCCCAAAACCCAGCCTTTGTCACCGCGTCCTCGCTCCCAGCATCGCGGCCAAAACCTTCCACTTGCGCGTCTCGTCGGCGAGCTGCGCGCGCCGCTCCAACTCGGCGAACCTGGCCATTTCCCAGGGGTTCTGGTCCGCCAGTGAGCCTGCCTGCGGCAGGCATTTGAAGGCCCGGCACATCTGCCAGCGCCGATAGCAGGCCAGGTCCTGCGGCGTGAAGCGCCTGCGCAGGCGCTTGGCCCCAGGGTTCCAGCAGGGCGTATCCGCGCACTGCGGGGGCGCGAGGTTCGGGATGGGCTTGCTGTTCGCGTCACGCCTGATCTCGTTGTTCTCATCCAGCAGGTAGCGTCTGCACATCGCGCAGTCGCGCCAGAACCAGACCGGCTCGTCATGCAGAAACGCTACCGCTTCGAAAAATCCGCCAGCTCCCGCTGCGCTTCCTCGCTGCGCTTGCTGTCCAGGATCACCCCGGCCACGCCCTCGACGATGTTGTAATCCATCTCGCCGCCGATCTGGAGGGCGTTGCGGCAGTCCGCCGGGGCGCCGCGCAAGGTCTTCGCCGTCCAGGCGCGGACCTGCTTGGCGATGATCTCCACGGACGCGCGCATCCGGCGGTGAGCCGGCTGGCCGTCCATCTGGCGCGACAGCTCCTGCATCCTGTTGCTCGTCAGCGGCACATAGGCCACATGCACGGGCTGGAACCCATCGTGCGGGGGATACCACGTCCCGTACTGCACGTACTCGTCCATCTCGCCAATAGCGTCACGGGCTTCATCGTGGGGCATCATTCGCTCCTTAAACGGGGGGCTTGGGGCTTGGGGTTTTGGGGCTTGGCAACGGCGAAGACGGCGCCGAAGCCCGAAGCCCCAGAACCCCAGAACCCCTCTCAAGAATCTCCATCACCGCCTCGGCCGCGGCTTGCGGCTCCACGGCCGCCATGCACGCGCCCTCCTCAAGGCACATGCCTTGTGGGGGGAAGCCGTTCTCCGGCAGGTACAAACACGGGATTCCGCAGCGGCCCGCGAACGCCTCGGGCCGCCACAGGAAGCGGGCCAGCGGGTAGTGCCGGACGTATTGGCGTGGGTCCGTTGGGCCGAAGATGGCCACGCAAGGCGTAGCCACGAACGCGGCCAGGTGGAAGAGGCCGCTATCCGGCGCCACGATGCAATCCACGCTGGCGGCCACGGCCGCCACCTGGACGTGCGACAGCCCCATGACGTGCGGCAGGCCGGCCACGCCGGATCCGTCCACGCCCACGCTGAAGGGCACCACACCGCGCGCCTTGAGCAGATCCACCAACCGCGCCACGTGGCCGGCGGGCCAGTTCTTCGTGACGCGGGCCGAGCGGGGCTGGATCAGCACGGTGGGCCGGCCCGCGGGGCGGAACTCGGCCAGCACGCGCGCCGCCGCGGCCATCGCGGCCGGGGGACGGGCCAGGCGCGGGACCGGCGGGCAGGCCACGCCTGCCGCGTCGCAGAACGCCTCGATGCGCGAGCGCCGCGCGCGGCCGGCCGTGGCCCTCTCCTCGCGGTCGGCCGGGCACCAGCAATCCACCACCAGGTCATAACGCCCGCGCAGGCCGTAGGCGGCCAGGTCCACGGGCTGGTTCATGGCGCGGCGGCGGGGCCGGACGCGGCGCGGGGGCTCGCCGTCCGTCTCACCAAAGGGGATGACGCGGTTGATGTCCGGCGCCACGACGCGCAGGAAGGCGTCAAAGGGCCTCATGCAGAAGTAGGAGATGTGCGCGTCCGGATGGGCCAGGCGCAGCCCGCGCGCGGCAAAGAGCGTGCAGAGCACGTCGCCCCACCCGCCCGACTCTCGCGCGATGAGAATCCGCATTCGGTTCCCTTTCAACGACGGGGTTCTGAGGCTTGGGGTCTTGGGGCTTGGGAACGGCGCCGAAGCCCCAGAACCCGAGGCCCGTCCGTCAAGCCGCGGCCACGTAGACCTGAATCTCGTCGCGCTGGCCGGGCGCGCTTGCAAAGACTTCGTACTTCACCGGCGCCAGGATGGTGTCCTTGTTGGACAGCTTGCCCCACTCGGAGGGGAGGCGGCAGTTGGGGCAGACAAAGGTGATGACGTTGACGCCGTTGGTGTAGACGGCCCGGAACTCGGCGTAGGTCCCGGCGCGCCAGAGCGCCATGGTCGCGGCGTAGTTGGCCGTGGACCAGTCGATCTCAACCTGGCCGGTTACCTCTCGCTCGCCGGATTCCGGGATGGCCAGCCGCGTCTGGCTGTTGCGGTACACCTCCTCGTCGAGCTTGTTCACGATGGTGAGGGTGTGGCTCCGGACGCACACAGCGGTCCCGGCAATGGTGAACGTGGAGCGGCAGTGCGTCAGCGGGATCTCGCTGGAGTAGGAGGGCGTGCCCAGGTCCGTGGACGATCCCACCGTGAGCGACGCGGCCACGGCCTCAACCGCGGCCTTGAGCGCCTGGTCTTCCTGGCTGCTGCTCAGCTCCAGTTTGGCCATCTTGCAGCCGGCCCACACGCCGTACTTCGGTCCCTTCTTGACCACGGTGGTGAAGCTGGGCAGCAGATCGGCCGCGGCGCCGGAACCGGAGCCGTAGCAGCCCAGGGCCAGCTCGAGCAGGGTGGGAAGGTAAGCGCCCTTGACGCCGTTGATGTTGAAGCCGCCGCGGGGGTCCAAGGTGGTTTCGGCCGAGCGGGTCAGGGCGCGGCTGCGCGTTCCGTCAATGCCCGGCGCGTTGAGCCAGTTGCGGTTCTCGTCAAAGGTCTCGCTCTCGATCTCGATGAAGAGCGAAGGCGGCGTGGCCGCCACGTTGAACTCGGTTTCCTTCTTGATCCCCAGCGCGCCCGAGTAGCCTTGAGACGTTTCCATTTCGCTCACGGTGTTTCCTCCTTCAGGCCGCGGCCAGATCGCGGCGGAAAACCAGCGTCAGGGGCCATTCCACCTGCCACGAGACAAAAACCAGCGCCGACTCGGATTGATCGTAGACCTTGCGGACCTGCGCGGAACCGGGCTTGACCTGGTAAAGGCCGAGGCTGGCGCAGCCAAAGGCGTTCGCCTTCCACGCGGCCCACAGGTCGCGGACCAGCATTTCCCAAAGGTTCAGCGCCGCGCCCACGTCCATGTTTTCCTCGCGCAGGTCAAAGTTCAGCGGAATGGAAACGTCGAACGTCATGTTGTTAGCCGGCGCAATCGAGATGGCGCTGACCCCAGGAACCATGATGATGGCCGGGCAGTCGGAGCGCGTGATCTTCAGCGCGGGCTTGGAGGTTTCGGTCTCCTCGTAGTACTGGCCCTTCTTGGACGCCATGTGGGCCGCCACGTTGGAGCCTGTTTTGAGTGCGGACCAGACGGCGCGGAAGCCGGTTGTGATGTAGCTGGCGCTCATGGGGACACCTCGCCCACGCGGGGCACGGCCAGCGCCAGCGGGGTGATTCGCGCGCCGGTGGCGTCGAGTAAGACCGACGCGCGCCCTTCCTGCATCAGTTCTTTGGCCTGGGCCTCCAACGTCGCCACCATTCCAGGATCGCCCTCACCGCCGCGCGCAAACTTGAAGCCGATGACCCGAGCCGAGGCCAGCAGGTCCGCGACCTGGCGCGGGATGGGCGCGGCGCGGAAGGCGGCCGTGGTCGTGTCGTAAAACCGGCCGAAGAACCCCGCCACCCGCGCGTCCGCCCACGCCTCGGCCGCGGTCAGGTCGGCTTGGGTAATGCCGTCCTGCGGGTCGTCAACGAGCGCGGGCAGGTTCTTGAGCCAACCCGCGCCGGGGGTGAGTGTGACGAACAGGCCCATGGGGTTCCTCTGTAACGGCGGGGTTTTGGGGTTTGGGGTTCTGGGGCTTAACGGCGTGGTCTTGGGGCTTGGGGTCCTGGGGCTTCGTGGCTGTTCCCAAGCCCGAAGCCCCAGAATCCCAAGAATCCGCTTAGGCCACGACCTTCGCGTACACGATGGCGTCGGGAATCTTGAGAACGGGAAGGAACGTGTCGCCTTGGTAGAGGACGTAGGCGGCCGGATCGTCCTTGAGCCGGATGTACGCATACGGCCCCCAGGCGTCCACCAGCTTCTGGTCGCCGGGGTTGGGGTTGATCTTGGTGGAGCCTTCGATCACGCCCATCCAGGACGGGTCAGGCTCGGGCGTCATGATGAGCTGGTTCTCCGCGATGAACGGCGTAAACGTCCCGTTCACCATGTAGCCCGCGTCATACCAGTGCCAGTTGAAGCCGAACAGCCGGCTGACAAAGCCCTCGCGCGTGACCTGGTTGGTGGCCTCGCTGGATCGGAGGTACTTGCCCACCTGGGTGTTGTTGAGCAGGTAGCCGTTGACCGCGCTGCGCGCCCAGATGTCGGTGATGGTGTAGCCGCTGTCCTGCTCGGCCAGCAGCTTCCACGTCTTGAGGTCCGCGTGGATGTCCGTGGAGGCCGTGGCCCAGGACGCGGCGGCCGTGGGCTTGTGCGTGGAGTCCACGGCGTAGTCCACGGCGACCTTGATGTCATCTTCGTTGACGGCGAGGGCGCCCGTGAACATCTGGGCGATGGCGAACTCGCGCAGCATGGCGCGCCGGCGGTCGAGCGTGAGCTGCTGCTGGGCCACGTAGAGTTGATCGTTGAGCGGATCGCTGTCCGTGCCGGGCTGGCGCAGGTTGGCCAGGCGGTCGCCGTCCAGCGGCAGCTTCTCGGCCACGTGGATGCACCGCGCGATGCGGTGGCCCATCGGCTCCAAGGCCACGAGCTTGGCGGGCGCGCCCGGCGCCTTGGGCTTGGCCATGGACCGCGTGGGCTTGAGGATGTCCCACTCGGCCGTGTCGCCCATCTTCGTGCGCTCGGGCCGCATGGCGCCGTAATACGCCGAGAGCTGAAGCTGCGGATACTTGAAGTTCTGCACCGTCGCCGTCAACGTTGTCCGATTCAGCACGTCCAGTTGGCCCACAGGCATGGTTGTCTCCTATCTCGCTGGGCCAGGTACCTTGTAAAGCAGCTTTACGATCGGGTTCTGGGGCTTGGGGTTCTGGGGCTTGGGAACCGTCGAAGTCCGAAGTCCTAGAACCCGAAGATCCCGCCGTTAATCGAAGATGATTTGTCCGGCCAGGTCGGCCTTGGCCGCGGCGTCGCATCCGATCAGGGAGCTCTCCCTTACGCGGCCGTGGATGACCATGACGGCCGCGGCGTCCGTGGCCACGGCGTCGCTGTCAATCACCTGGACCTGTTCCTTGAGGATGCCCATGGCGACCTCGGAGCCATCGCTGGCGCTGGGGTCATACTGGGCGTACTTGCCGCTGGCGCTAATCTTGCCCAGCACCAGGCCAGGCCGCAGCGTGGTTGTGAAGCCGGTGTGGCCCGAGTCGCGGGCCGTCTTGTCAATGGTCACGCCCTTCTCCATGACGTGCTGGTCAAGGAGGAACTCGCTGGGCGTGTACGTCCGTTCGGCGCTCAGTCCGCTATTGGGCAGGTGGCCCATGTGTGTTGCTCCTTTTCTCTCGGTTCAGGTTCTTCGGGTTCTGGGGCTTCGGGCTTCGGTTCCGTTTCAAAGACCCAGAACCCCAAGTCCGAAAACCCGCCCGTGGCCTACGCCTTGCGGCCCTGGACCGCGGCGGCGGCGGCGGCGCCCGCGGCGCGCAGTTCCTTGGGGTCGGCGTCATGGTCCTTGTCGTTGGGGTTGGGTTCGGCGGTGAAGCGCTTGGTCCGCTCGCTCATGTCGAGCGCCGCGCCCTTGGGCAGAGACGCAAAGATCATCTCGACCTGGGCGGCCACGTCGCTGTCCTTGTCCGCGACGCGCAGGTTCATCTGGCGGGCGCAGAGCAGCTCGCGCACGGCCGGCTCCATGGCCGGCGTCACCTTGCCTTCGGCGCGCAAGGCCGCGACCTTGGCCTCGGCGCCCTCGCGCGTCATGCGCTCGAGCTGCTTGCGCATTTCGATCAGCTCCGGGGTTTCCGGGATTTTGGGCGCGGGAGCGCCGGCTTTAAGTTCCTTGATCTCCTCGCGCAACTTCAGACATTCCTGGCCGGCCTTGTCGCGCTGGTCCTTGGCCTCGCGCAGCAACGCCGTGTGTCTGGCCTCGGCGTCGGCCATGCTCTTGAGCTTGGCGGCCAGCTCGTCATCGGACAGCTTGTCCGCGTCCGCCTCGCTGAGATTCAACGTCTCGGCGATCTTCTTTCTCCATTCCACGTCTGGCTCCTTTCGGCACATGATGACGGTCAGCGATTCGGCCTGGCCGCCCGCGCGGGCCGCCAGGGGCACGAAATTTTCCTGGCCATGCACCACGGGAGTCGTGCAGGGCGCCACATGCCTTACCACCTCTCCCCAGTCCCGCCCGGTCCCGTCCCGGTAGGAGGGGTCAACGCTGATCGAGACTTCGCGGATCGTCTTGCCGATGAGGCCGGCGTGTTCGGGCCTGGGGACCTCGATGACTGCCTTGAGGGTGTTGCCGTCGCGGTAGAGCTGCTCCACCCACCCCATGTTGTCCAGGCTGGCCTTGCTGTGATCCACGGGGAAGGGGATGCGTATGCCGGCGGCGGTCATGGCCCGGTGTTTGGCGCACCACTCGTCCATGCGCCTGCGGTTCACGTCCAGGTGCCGGCCGTCGGGCAATACCCACCGGCCCACGCGGATCACGTCCTTGATGTAGCGGCTGGCGTTAAGCGCGGCGAAGTTCGCCGTCCCCGGCTCCCAGAGTCCGAAGCATTTGGCGTTTCCCGTTGCGTCCGGCATCCCAGGACCTCGCTACGCGGCCATAGACCCGTTCAGAACCGTTCATGAACACTTGGTCCGTGGAATCGCCGCATGGGAGGCTCGCAAGCCCGCCAAGGGCATTTCTCGCGGCCCTGAGCCGCGTCGAAGGGCGGCCCGCGTCAACGAGGGATATTGTCGCCCCTGGCGGCAGCCACGGCCAGAAAACCTGCAACAGATGCAAAAGGGGGTTCTGGGGCTTAGGGTTCTCGGGCTTGGGAACGGCAACGGCGGTAACGGCGGGGATCTGGGGCTTGGGGGCTTGGG
>CAYYEE010000173.1:0-8577 GCA_964470775.1 uncultured Planctomycetota bacterium
GCGCCTCAGCCCGCCAACGGCGGGATCGCAACGTGTCCCCGGAACAGACGCGACTTTTTCAACAGGCTGCTAGCCTTCAGTTCCGCCCTTCAGCCCAGCCACAGTCTTCTCCGCCCACTCGCGCATCTGCTTCAGGACTCCAAGCGAAGGGTAACCTGGCACATGACACTCGATGTTCAACGGCCCCTGGTAGCCGCCGCCGGCCACGGCCTGCATCACCGCGGCCAGCGGAATGCTCCCCTGCCCAGGCGGCAGATGGTCCTCCAGCACGCCCCAGTTGTCCGAAACATGGATGTTCGACACCAGCCCTGCGCAATTCCGGCAGACCACAAAGATATCCTCGCCGATGTTCGAGTGGTTCACGTCGAGACAGACCGAGGCGCTCGGCGATTTCAGCGACCGCACGAACGCCGCGACTTCCCGGCTGGGCGGGAACCGCTCGTTCTCCACCTTGTCCGGAACCGTCTCCACGGCCAGACTGAACCCAAGCGTCTCGGCGCGCCTCAGCAACTCCTCCACGCTCTTGCGAAACACCACGCCCCGCGCTTCGTCATGGAACCGGTTCAAATAGTGGACCACGTAGGGACACGGCGCAAACACCGCCGCCAACTCCATCAGCGCCATTTCGCCCGCCACGGCCTCGCGCCGCACCGCTTCTTCCAGCGAAACCGACCCGCCCCCCAGCGCGCCGTGCACGGACCACACCTTCAGCCCTCGCCGCGCCACCGCCTCGGCCGTCAGCCCAGGCTTCAGGTGCTTGCGCGAGATTTCGATCAACCGATAGCCCGCCTCAGCGATCTTGTCCAGCGCCTCCTCAAGCGGCGCCACCGCCATGCCCTTGGGACCAAAAATCGTCGTGCTGATGCTAACACCGTTCAACCGCCGCCTCCCTTCCCTGGCAAACCCGACACAAAGTTCGCGCGATCCGGCCCCGTTCCCAGACGGTACTCCTGCCGCCACTGCTCCTCGTTGTAGCGCTCCACGGAAGCGGCCGACTCCACCCGCGAATAGTCATTCAACACCTCGCTGCGAATGGGGCGGTAGGTGTGATACACCCGATCGCCGTAAACACGAGCCCACACCCATCCGCACGGGAACTGACACGTCTGGGGCAGGTTCATCTGGACCAGCCGGCCCGATGCCGTGCGCGACAGAGCGTTCTGGTGCCCGGCGTACACGATCGCCCCACGCCGCGACAATTCGTCCAGCAGCGGCCGGCTCGCCTCGCCGTCGGCGATCGCCTTCTGCTTCCCGAAGCGGATGTAGTCGTCCGGGATCAACTGCAAGTGCGAAACCAGCAGGACCGCCTCCGCGTCCACGGCCAACGCCTCTTCGATGCGCCGCCGGCCCTCTTCGCCCAGCGCGTGATGCGACGTATCCAGCCCCACGGCCACAAAGCCGCCCATCCGTCTCACCCATGACAACGGCCCAAAGGCCTCTTGCCAAAAACCGGCGTCCTCGTGAACGTCGTGGTCGCCCGGCGCCGCCAGCAACGGCGCCTGGAGCCCCACCAGCGCCCGGCGCGCCATGGCGAACTCCTCCCGCGTGCCGTGGTTAGTCACGTCACCAGCCACAAAAACGCCGGCCACGCCCAGGTCGTTCCACTCCTCCACAAGGTCGCGCACAATGGACGCCGACTCCATGAACAGGCGGCCCTTGCGGTTCTCGGACTTGGCCGAGATGTGCGTATCCGCCGCGGCTGCCCAGGAGATTCTCAGCGGCGCGGTCGGCGCGGGCAGCGTCCGAAAAGCCAGGCGGCGCACGCCCCCCTCCCAACGCGCCTCCAACTCGTAGTCCGCCTCTGGCCTCAGACCGGTCAGCCGCAACCGCCCCACGCGGCTCTGTTCCACCGTCTTCGCCATGGAGCCCCCGCCCCGCTTCGCGTCGGCAATCTCCACGGCCGACATCCCCGGCAGACTGAAGGAAACCACCGCCTCCTCCCAGTCCACCGACATCACAAAGAACTCGGCGTTGCCTCCGGCCATGCCTCCGCGCTGCTCCAACAGAACACTCTCGCCGCCCAGGGCGCAAAACAACTATTTTCCGCCAAACGCGGCGGATGTCAACCTTCGCGGCCTTTTTTGCGGCTCCTCCGAGTCGCTCGTCTCTGCCTAACCGTGGCCGTTCTTGCCCCAGATCTCTTTGACACCGCCTCGGCTTCACGCGTAAAATGGCCATTCTTGGGTCTTCGCCGTGCCCTTACGCGGACAGGTCGCGGACCTCGCGGCCAGTCCTTTCATGGAGACAACCTGCCCCATGCCGCGCGCCCTTCGTATAATGCAACCCAGCGGCCTGGTCCCCTATGACGCGGCGTGGGCCTTTCAGCGCGGCCTGGCCAGCGACATGGCCAACGGCAAGGCCACCCCCGGCCAGGACACGCTCATCCTTCTCGAACACCCGCCGGTGATCACCATCGGCCGGCGCGGGAACCAGGAGGAAGTGCTGTTCTCGCCGGAGGACCTGAGCCAGCGCGGCGTGGAACTGCGCGAGACCAACCGCGGCGGCGCCGTAACGTGGCACGGCCCAGGCCAGCTTGTAGGCTACCCCGTGTTCGACCTCAACCACCACGGTCGCGACGTGCACAACCACATGCGCCGCATCGAAGCCGCGCTCATCGCCGCGCTGGCCACCGTGGGCGTCTCCGCCAGCCGGCGCGAAGGCCTCACCGGCGTCTGGGTCCAAGATCGCAAGATCGCATCCATCGGCGTGGCCATCAGCCACTGGATCACCTACCACGGCTTCGCCCTCAACGTTGACCCAGACCTCTCCCACTTCGACCTCATCGTCCCCTGCGGCCTCAAAGGCGTAGTCATGACCTCGATTCGCCGCGAAACCGGCCAGCCCGCCACCGTCGCCCATGTCGCGGAGGCTGTCATCAACAGCTTTGTCGCCGAGTTCTCGTTCGACAGCGTGTCGCGCCAGACCGGTCCGCTGCCCGAGGCTCCCGCATGAACCCCACCCCACAGCGCCAGCGCTTCCCCCCATGGCTCCGCAAACGCCTGCCCGCCGCGGGCGAAACGCGCCAAGTCCGCGAACTGCTCGCTGGCCTGAACCTCAACACCGTCTGCCAGAGCGCCCAATGCCCCAATGCCGGCGAATGCTTCGCCTGCGGCACAGCCACCTTCATGATCCTCGGCGACTCCTGCACGCGCAACTGCCGCTTTTGCGCCGTGGACCACAACGGCCCCCAGCCCGTGGACGAGGACGAACCCCGCCGCGTGGCCGAAGCCGCGGCCCGGCTGCGCCTGAAGTATGTCGTGGTGACCTCCGTGACGCGCGACGACCTGCCCGACGGCGGCGCCAGCCACTTCCGCCGCGTGGTCCAGGCCATCCGCCAACGCCTGCCCGCGGAAATCGAGATCCTCACGCCCGATTTTCAGGGCAACGAAGCCGCCATCGACGACGCGGCCTTGGCCCTGCCCACGGTCTATAACCACAACGTGGAGACCGTGCCCCGCCTCTATCCCATCGTCCGGCCGCAAGCCGACTTCCGCCGTTCGCTGGCCGTGCTCACCCGCGTCAAACACATCGCCCCCTCGGTCGTAACCAAAAGTGGGCTCATGGTCGGCCTTGGCGAAAAACGCGAAGAAGTCCTTGACACACTCCAAGAATTAAGGCAGATAAACTGTGACATGCTCACCATCGGGCAGTACCTGCGGCCCAGCCCGCAACACCTGCCCGTGGAGAGGTTCGTAACGCCCGAAGAGTTCGACGAGTACGAACGCCGGGCCAAGGAAATGGGATTCAAAGTTGTGGCGGCCGGGCCGTTTGTGCGAAGCTCCTACCATGCCGGAATGTTGTTCAGAGTGACAGCCAGCCACGGACACGCCAGCGAGGGCAATGGCCAATGAACATCGAAGTCGAGATGCCGGAAATGGGCGATAGCGCCGGCGACGAGGGCATCATCGCCGAGTGGCACGCGGAAGAGGGGGACTACGTGGAGAGGCGCGACCCCCTCGTCGAGATCACCGCGGGCGGCGCCACCATCGAGGTTCCCAGCCCCGCCACGGGCTTCTTGGTGGACCGCATGATGGACGAAGGCGACACCGTGCGCGTGGGCGACGTCCTGGCCATCATCGAGGTGGACAGCGGCGACGACCTGGAGGATGAAGAGGAAACCTGAGGCGGAAAGGGCGCCCCTTTGTCTCTGAAGCGGATTACGGGCCACGCCGCCGCCTTGGCCGGATTGAAGGCCGCCCTGCTGGGGATCCGGCCAGGCCACGCCTACCTTTTCGTTGGTCCTGACGGCGTAGGCAAATACCCCACCGCCTGCGAAGCCGCCAAGATGCTCGTGTGCGAACGCCCGCAAGGCGACGCCTGCGAGGCCTGCCGCTCCTGCCACCTGGCCACCCGCTCCGCCCACCCCGACATCCACCTCGTCCAACCCGCCGAAGGCAAACGCTTCATCTCGCTGGAGCAGATTCAGGAATTGTGCGGCCAATACGCCCTGCGGCCCCACGGCCCCCGCCGCGTCGCCGTCATCCGCGACGCCGACCGCATGACCGAAGAAGCCGCCAACGCCCTGCTCAAGACCCTCGAAGAGCCCCCGGACTGGGGCACGCTCTTTCTCACCTCCTCACGCCCCAGCGCCCTGCCCGAAACCATCCTCTCCCGCTGCCAAACCCTCCGCTTCGGCCCTCTCTCGCGCGAGGATGTCATGGCGATCCTCGGCAAGCAAGGCAGCGTCAGCCCCGAAGACGCACGCTTCGCCGCGGCCGTGGCCGACGGCAGCGCCGGCCAGGCCGCCCAGTTCCTCAGCCAGGGCGGCACGGAGTTGCGCCAAGCCGTGCTCGAACGCCTCGCGCGCCTCACCGCCCAGGACAACTTCGACATGGCCGCCTTTGCCCGCGACCACGCGGCCGAAGCTGGCGCCGGACTTGAAGACCGCCGCGCCGCCCTGCGCCGCCTGTTTCAGATCATCCTGCGCTATTACCGCGACCTCATGGCCCTGCAAGCTGGCCTCCCCGCCACGGCCCTCGTCAACGCCAGCAGCGCCCCCCTCCTCACACAGCAAGCCTCACGCCTCACGCCTTGGGCCGTGGAGAAAGCCATCGAGATCACCCTGGAAGCCTGGGAACGCCTCAACCGCAACGCCAACGTCAACCTGCTGCTCGAACGCTACTTCTATGAGCTGGGCGAAGCCGTGGCCGCCTGAGAGCAACCACCCGCCAAACCCGCCCCCCCGCTCCCGCTATCCCATTTCCCCCTTGCCACTTACACCCTTGCCGTCCGGCCGTCCGGCGGGTGCGCCATTGACACCCCCAGGCCGCGCCGATATAATAGCCTTTTTACGCGCCCTGGCCTTGCGCCGGCGCCGCTCCCCTGTTGAGACTCAGGCTCATGAGCATCGAAAACCTGCGCGCTCAGATTGACCGCATTGATGCCCAGATGGTCGGCTTGCTCAACCGTCGAGTCCGCGCCGCCCAAGCCATCGGCAAGCTCAAGAACGCCACGGGTGGCCCGGTCTACGCCCCCCAGCGCGAAGCCCAGATTCACCGCCGCCTGGCCAGCCTCAACAAAGGCCCGCTGCCCGCCGATTCCCTCCGCGCCATCTACACCGAAATCATCTCCGCCTGCCGCGCCTCCGAGCGCAAGCTCCACGTCGCCTTTCTCGGCCCCGAGGGGACTTTCAGCCACCAGGCCGCGCGTTCGCAGTTCGGCGCTAGCTTCGACGGCGTCCCGGCCGCCTCCATCAGTCAGGTCTTCTCCGAGGTCGAAGCCGGCCGCGCCGACTACGGCGTCGTGCCCATCGAAAACTCATCCGAAGGCGGCGTGGGCGCCACCAAAGATGCGTTTGTAGACTCGGACCTCAAGGTCTGCGGCGAGTTCTTCCTGCGCGTCCACCACGCGCTCATGGCCCAGCCCGGCGTGCGGCGCTTCACCAGCATCTACTCCAAAGCCGAGGTGTTCGGCCAGTGCCGCGCCTTTCTGGCCGCCCGCTACCCCGACGTCGAGCTGCGCAACACCTCGTCCACCGCCGAAGCCGCGCGCCTGGCCGCCCGGCAGAAGACCGCCGCCGCCATCGCCAGCCGCGAAGCCGCCCCGCTCCACGGCCTCAAGATCCTCCACTCCGCCATCGAGGACAACCCCGTCAACGTGACGCGCTTCCTGGTCCTATCGCGCAGCCTCGTGCCTCCTTCCGGCAACGACAAGACCAGCCTGCTCTGCTTCATCCGCGATGAAGTCGGCGCCCTGTTCCACATCCTCACCCCCCTCAAGAACGCCAAGATCAACATGACCAAGATCGAGTCCTGGCCCTCGCGCCGCAAACCATGGGACTACTGCTTCTTCATCGACTTCCTCGGCCATTGCGAAGACCCGGCCGTAGCCAAAACCCTCAGCATCCTGTCGCGCTACTGCAAGGAAGTGAAGCTGCTGGGGTCCTACCCAGCCGGGGCGCCCCTTGAGCCACGCTCCCATCCCGGAGGTAAGTGAACCATGCGCAAACCCTTTGTCGCCGGCAACTGGAAAATGAACACCAGCCGCGCCACGGCCGTGACCCTGGCCAAGGCTGTCGCCGGCGAATGCGCCAGCGTCCCCGCCGTGGACGTCGCCGTCTGCCCGCCGTTCCCCTATCTCCAGGCCGTGGCCGACGCCCTGGCCGGCGGCCCCGTGGCCCTGGGCGGCCAGAACGCCTACTTCGAGAAGGAAGGCGCCTTCACCGGCGAAGTCTCCCCTCTCATGCTCAAGGACATCGGCTGCCGCTACGTCATTCTTGGCCACTCCGAGCGCCGCCACGTGATGGGCGAGAAGGACGACCTCATCGCCCGCAAAGTCGCGGCCTGCCTCGACACCGGCCTCCAGGTCATCCTCTGCGTCGGCGAGCTCATCGAAGAGCGCCGCGCCGGCAAGACCGCCGACGTCGTCAAGCGCCAGTTCCTGGCCGGGCTTGAGAAGGTCGACGCCAGCCGCATGGCCAGCGTCACCATCGCCTACGAGCCGGTCTGGGCCATCGGCACTGGCGAAACGGCCACCCCGGCCCAGGCGCAGGAAGTGCACAAGCTCATCCGCGGCCTCGCCTCTGAGCGGTTTGGCGCCGGCGTGGCCCAGGCTCTCCGCATCCAGTACGGCGGGTCCGTCAAGCCCGAAAACGCCGCCGAACTCATGAGCCAGCCGGACGTGGACGGCGCCCTTGTCGGCGGCGCCGCCCTCAAAGCCGCCAGTTTCGTCGCCATCGTCAAAGCCGCCGTTAGCAAGTAGCCTCGCATCCACAACCTTGGAGCCAGACCTTGACCATCCTCATTTCCATCCTCACTGTCCTGCTTATCCTCGACTGCGTCCTTCTCATCGGCATCATCCTCCTCCAGCGCGGCAAGGGCCAGGGACTGGCCGGAGCCTTTGGCGCCGGCGCCATGGAAGAAGCCCTGGGCGCGCACGCCGCCACCACCGCGCAGAAGATCACGGCCATCCTGGGCTGCCTGTTCCTAGCCTTGTGCGTCGCCATCGGTCTGCTCAAGAGCCAGGTCGCCATCCCCGTCTCTTCCGCCCCCATGACCGAGACGGCGAAATCCGCCCCCGCCGCGCCAGCCAAGGCGGAGACCCCGGCTGCTCCGGCCCCGGCCGCCCCGGCTCCCGCCGCGCCCGCCACAGGGGAAACCAAATGACGCCCGCCGAACTCCTCCGCCTGTTCGAACAGCGCCAGGCCGTCCTGAACGGGCACTTCCTGCTCAGTTCCGGCCTGCACAGCCCCCGTTACGTGCAATGCGCCCTGGTGCTTCAGTACCCCGACGTCACCGAGTCCCTGTGCAGACTGCTCGCCGCCGAGTTCGCTTCCGACCGCGTGGACGTGGTCGTCGGCCCGGCCATGGGCGCCGTCACCCTTGCCTACGAGCTGGGCCGCGTCCTCAAATGCCGCGCCCTGTTCACCGAGCGCACCGACGGCGTCGTAGCCCTCCGCCGAGGTTTCGCCCTCCGCCCCGGCGAGCGCGTCCTGGTGTGCGAGGACGTGCTGACCACGGGCAAATCGGCCCGCGAAGTCATCGCCGGTGTTGTCGAGCCCGCCGGCGCCGTCCTAGCCGGCGTCGCCTCTCTCATCGACCGCGGCGGCGCCGCCGATTTCGCCGGAATCAAGGTTCGCTCTCTCCTCAAGGTCGAAGCCCCAACCTACGCTCCGGACGCCTGCCCGCTCTGCCGCCAGGGCCTGCCCCTCGTCAAGCCCGGCAGCCGCGCCACACCCGCCGCCAAGGCACAGGGTCACGCATGATCCGCAGCATGACAGGTTTTGGAGCCGCGCGCGCCGAACAGGCCCCCTACGCCGTTCGCGTGGAGATCCGCTCCGTCAACAACCGCAACATCAAAATCATGACCCGCGTCTCCGAGCGCATCCAGGGCTTTGAGGCGCAGATCGAAAAGATCGTCCGCGAGACCATCAGCCGCGGCACGCTGCAAGTCGCCGTCACCGTGGACGACATCAGCGGCGACACCGGCTACAACCTCGACGAAGCCGCCGCCGCTTGGTACCTCAACCGCCTCCGCCAACTCAAGGAGCGCCTGGGCGTCGACGGCGAAATCAGCATCGGCCTGCTCGCCTCCCTGCCTGGCGTCGTCCAGAAGCCCCGCGACACCACCGAGACACCC
>CAYYEE010000174.1:0-1671 GCA_964470775.1 uncultured Planctomycetota bacterium
GCCTGGCCGTCCCTGCCCCTCGCCCCATCATCTAGTCAAACGCCAAACTCCAGGTGCTGTCCCATTCCTGGGACAGCACAGGGCCAAAGTCAACTCTTTTCTGTAGCGTAAGTTGCAGACATCGGCCACGTCGAATTAGCTCAATCCAAAAAATGACTTGTGACACAAGTGGCCTAGCGGAATGCAAATGGTTCAGATGAAAAACAGGAAAAAGTCGCCTTGCCTCTTGAATTCAGCGCGAAATCAACATAAGATGTTCGCGATTTGGTATGTCCTCCAGACGAGGAAGCGCTTGGTGACGGGCGTTGGCTTGGCAGGGATCACAGCGAGCGCGGCTTTGGTAGCGTGCGCCTAAGTGTCATGAATGAGATAGAATATGACAACAAAGCTTGAGCAGATCCTGGAGCATGCGATTGCCAAGGAGCGCGCCGCTTACGAGCTCTACGATCACGCCGCTCTGCTGGCCAAGGATGCGATCGCCAAGGCCCTGCTGATGTCCCTGGCTGGAGAGGAGCGCAAGCACGAAGAATTGCTCTCGCAGGCATCGGCGGACGCGATGATCACTCAAAAGGTTCCCCACGTGCAGGACCTCAAGGTGACCGACTTCCTCGAAGAGCGCCCCCTGAAACCCGGGGCTTCGTTCCAGGAGATACTCATCTTCGCGGCGCAGAGAGAAAAGGAATCGGCGCAGACCTACGAGGCGCTAAGCCGCCAAGCCACGGAAAAGGCGACGCAATCGCTCTTTGATCAGCTGGCCGCACAGGAGTGGTCGCACAAGCGGAAACTGGAGGAACTCTACGACGACGTGGCGCTCCGGGAGAATTGAGAGGCCCGGCCCTGAGCAAACCATAGACCCGTGGTCGCGGGTGAGTGACCGCGGGCAGACCTCCTAACCAGTTCTAGAGGAAGGGGATCATGGCCACAGCCAAGCCGCTAGTGGTTTACTCCTGCCGGAACTGTGGTCGCATGACATCGGAGCGTGGTCACCTCTGCGCCCCGAGGTCCGTGGCGGGCGTGACGTTCTGCAGGTACTGCGGCGCCGCCGAGGAGTCGCCGTGGCACTTATGCAGGGCCAAGGCCATAGCGCTGAAGTACGTCTGCCGCAACTGCGGCCGCGCCCACCCCGACCCGGACATGCTGTGCTCGCCCGTGGCCATCCCCATCGCCCGCAGCCCCATCCCGCCGCCTCCTCAACCAGCGCCCGTGGCGCCCCGCCCTGCGCCAAGGCCAAAGCCTGCAGCTAAAAAGAAAGCTGCGGCTCCGAAGCAGGCCAAGAAACCCGCCAAGCAGACCGCGAGGAAACCCGTCAAGGAAGCAGCCGCAAAGGCCAAGAAAGGGCGCTAGGCAGGCGCATCTCGGCGCCCTGGCCCTGGGTGTCCAACTCGCCCAGCCAAGCTGCCGTCTCCTGGCGCACGCGGCGGCGGCGCCTCCCCGAGCGCACCAGCCGCCAAGGGGTGTACCGGCTGTCATTCTTCAGGATCGTGCTGCGGCGCAAGCACTTGGCGAAACGCTCTCCATGCCCCTCATGCGCCTTGAGCGCAGCATCCACTATTGCCCACGTGATATCATCCAAATCCCTCATCTTCCGCTCTTCCGCCCTTGGCCGTGCTCTGCGTCCTCCGCGTGACCTATGCCGTTGCCGTCCTTAACGTCAGAACTCGCAGTTCCCCG
>CAYYEE010000174.1:1681-8554 GCA_964470775.1 uncultured Planctomycetota bacterium
CCGGCGTTCTGGGAAACGGCGTCACGTCGCGGATGTTCGACACGCCCGTCAGCAGCATCAGCATCCGTTCAAACCCCAACCCGAACCCCGCGTGCGGAACCGTGCCGTAGCGCCGCGTATCCAGATACCACTGATACGCCTCCACGTTCATCTTCGCTCGCTCCATGTTCGCCTGCAGAACGTCCAGCCGCTCCTCGCGCTGACTCCCCCCGATGATCTCTCCCACCGTCGGCGCCAGCACGTCCATCGCCGCCACGGTTCTCCCGTCGTCGTTGTTCCGCATGTAGAACGGCTTAATCGCCTTGGGGAAGTCGAACACCGTCACCGGACACTTGAAGTGCTGCTCCGTCAGGAACCGCTCGTGCTCGGTCTGCAAGTTCACCCCCCACTCCACTGGGAACTCGAAGCTCTTGCCCGACTTCCGCAGAATCTCCACCGCCTCCGTATAGGGGACCCGCCGGAACGGCCTTTCCAACAAGAACTTCAGCCGTTCCATCAGCCCCTTATCCACGAACTTCGCGAAAAACTCCATATCCTCCGCGCAGTGGTCCAGCGCGTATGCGATCAGACTCTTCACAAACTCCTCAGCCAGGTCCATATCGCCCTGCAAGTCGCAGAACGCCATCTCCGGCTCGATCATCCAGAACTCGCTCGCATGGCGCGGCGTGCTCGAGTTCTCAGCGCGGAACGTCGGCCCGAATGTGTAGATGCGCCCCAGCGCCGTCGCAAAAGCCTCGCCCTCGAGCTGTCCGCTCACGGTCAAGAAAGCCGGCCGCCCAAAGAAATCCCTCGCGTTGTCCACCTTTCCCTCCACGCGCGGCAGGTTCTCCAGGTCCAGCGTCGTCACTCGGAACTGCTCCCCCGCCCCCTCGCAATCGCTCGCCGTCACGATCGGAGTGTGCACGTAAATGAAGTCCCGATCCTGGAAGAACTTGTGAATCCCATACGCCAACTTGCTCCGCACCCGGAACACACACCCGAACAGATTTGACCTCGGCCGCAGATGCGCGATCGACCGCAGGAACTCCGGGCTGTGTCCCTTCTTCTGCAGCGGATACATCGCATCCGCCTGGCCCAGCACCGTCACTGCCGCCGGTCGCAGCTCCCACTTCTGCCCCTTGCCCGGCGACGCCGCCAGCTTCCCCTCCACGCGCATTGACGCCCCCGTGTTCACCCGCGCCAGCGCCGCAAAGCATGGCGATGCCCCATCCGCCACCACCTGCACGTTCCGCAGACACGACCCGTCATTCAACTCCACGAAGCAAACGTCCTTCGACTCACGCTTCGTCCTCACCCAGCCCTGCGCCACAACAGCGTCCAACTCCACCTCGCTTGCCAGCAGGTCTTTCACCAGCATCGTCTTCATCCCATGCTCCCCACCCAAATCCGTTCTTCAGCCTTCAACCTTGCCGTTGCCGTTCTTCGTGACCTTCGTGTTCTTCGTGGTTCCCCCGTCGTCAGCCTTCCACCGCTGCTTCTCGCGTTTTTCTCCGTTTCGTTTCTTCACGCCTTCGCATCTCCGCGCGAGCCGGCCGTTCGCGTCCTTCATAGCGCCCGGTTCAACTCCTTGCACAGCGCCTTTAACCGGTTCACACGGTCAACTCCCATTGAGATTAACGGGAACGCCGTCTTGTTATGCGTCAGCGGCTCGTCCAGGTCAACCCATCGCCGGCACGCCTCTCCGTCCGGCGTCCCCGGCAGCGGAGAAAAGTCCGACAGCATCACGCGAATCCCCAGACCATGCGCATAGCGCATCGACGCCTCCAAATCCTGCGACTCCGCGTTCGGATGGCCCAACAGCAGATACGCCGTCACTCCGCCCAGGTCCGCCCCAGCCGACCGCAGCGCGTCCACGGCCTGCGCCAGGTCCTCGGCGCCCGCCTTGTCCCCAACCGCCCTGTGCCAATCCTCGGACCGGCTCTCAAAGCTAAGGAAGAAAGACCTGAACCCGGCCTCCACCAAGCGCCGCGCCACCTCCTGCGTCATGAACCGCGCGTGCAAGCCATTCGGTGTGTGGAAGCGCGCCCGCCCCGCCGCGCGCTCCAGGAAAGGGAAAAGCGCCCGTTCCGGCTCAAACAGCAGCGCATCATCATAGAACGCCAGGTCCTCCGCCCCAAACCGCAGCGCCAGTTCCAAGTCCGCCAGCGACCTCGCCAACGGCGCCACGCGGGACTCCGGCGCCAGCCGCCGCGACGCGCAATACGAGCAGCGGAACGGACACCCGTCCGCCAGCTTCAGAACGCCGGCGCGAAGACGCTCATACCCCTCCCACCAGAGCGGTTCCCCCATACACCCCTCCACGCCTATCAAATCCCACAGCGGCGCCAGGTCCTTCCCCTCCACGACCAAGTCCACCCCCAGCGACCGCGCGTGCTCCGGACACAACGTCGCGTAGACCCCACCCAGGGCAACCTTCGCCCCAGGACACGCCCCACGCGCCTCGTCCACCACCTCCTTGACGCCCAGGTACCAATACGTCATCACGGTCTGAACCAGAACGAAATCAAACGGTCCCCATCGGCTCGCAAACTGACTCAACGCGCTGCGCGGCAGTCCAAAACGGTGGAAACGCCTGGGCACGCAGGCCAGCGCCGCGGGCTTGGCCAAGCGCTCCGACGCAAAGCTCCCCCGTCCCCACACGTCCGCCTGGCCACCCCTGGCCAGAGGATTGGACCTGTCCAGATAGTCCAACAGCCGCATCTCCGCAATGCCACGCAACGCTCCAGCCACGCGCAACAGCCCCAGCGGCTTCATCCAGAAGTCATAAGCCGCGAAGTCATACACCGGCGGATTGACCAGCAGAACGCGCGGCCTCATGTCACGCCAACCCCGGCCGGACGCCCGGCGCCAAAGCGTACTCACACAAAGAGCCCGGCGGCAGTCGCGCCGCCGGGCTCAACCCGTCTTGACCGAAAAAAGACTCAGCGGCCGCCCACCTTCACTTCGCGGCCAAGCTCGCCCGACTTGTAGATCGCATCCAGCACTTCCATCACCACCGCCCCCTGCTCGCCCGTCGCGTTGGGCTTGGCCTTGCCCTGGCACACCGCCACGAAGTTCGCGGCCTGCAAGTCGAACGGGACAACCTGAGCCAAGAGCAGCTTCATGTCCGCCAGCCGCCCGCTCTTCTCGGTGTAAATCGTTACGCCCGAGGAGTCCAGCTCGGCGCCGCCCTTATCGCCCAGGATTTCCACCAGACTCCCATCCTCGGCGTTCGCCGCCCAGCTCACCTCCAGCGACAGCGTGGCGCCCGACGCGAACCGCACCAACCCCGTCGCGTAATCATCCACGTCGAACACCCCGTCCAACTTGGGCGGCCCGGCCCACATGCCCGTGTAGACGTACTTGTCCAACGGGCTGCCGAACTTCGAGTAGACCCCGGCGCTGGCCGTCGTCGGCTCCCAGTTGTCCGACAACCACATCACCTGATCAATCACGTGCACCCCGATGTCGATCAGCCCGCCCCCGCCCGACAGCGCCTTGGTCGTGAACCACCCGCCCAGCCCCGGAATGCCCCGGCGCCGGCGCATGAACACCCGCATGTGGTAAATCTTCCCAAAGCCCCCCTCCGCCGCAAAAGCCCTCAGAGCCTGGCTTTCGGCCGAGAAGCGCCTCACCATCCCCATCTGAATGACCTTGCCCGCCTTCTCCGCCGCCTCCACCATCTTGCGGCCTTGAGCCGCGTTCAAGGCCATCGGCTTCTCGCAAAGGACGTTACAACCCGCCTTCAGCCCCTCAATCGTCCCTTCCGCGTGGAAAGCGTTGGGCACGGCCACGATCAGCCCGTCCAAATCCGATTCCTTCAGCATCTTCTTCAGATCCGTGTAGCGCTTCTCCACCTTGAAGGCGTCCGCCTTCTCGTTCACACGCGCCTCAATCGTGTCGCACATCGCCGCGATCTGCACGTCCTGCACGGATCCCAGGGCCTTGGCGTGGGTCGAGCCAATACTGCCCGCGCCATAGATCCCAATGCGAACCTTGCTCGCCATCCCAACCTCTCCTCTCAAGAAACGACCTTCCGTTCTCCCGTTCCTTCAAACACGCCAGCCGCGCATCCATTGGCTCGGGTAACGCGCTTGCAGAGCGCCCTGCCTCTGTTACCCGCGCGTTCCCAAGTCAGGCCAGGGCGACAGGCCTCACAACCCTGCCGGCGACAAAGCAAACCACAGAAAGCTATCAAACCCCAATGCCGATGTCCAGGCCGGCTCCCCGGCCCAACATTGCTCCGCAAGCCGCCGCCAAGCCCTTTTTTTGGCATCCCTCCTCCCGTCCCTGCCGCCAGCCATTCCCCCTCACCACCGCCACAGAGACGCGGCCGCCCGGCTGTTCTTGTGGACGTTGACACCCGCTTGAGTCTCTGATAGCATCCTTTTTCTACGCGCAAGGAGTTCGGCGTTTTGCGGCGCCAACGGCGCTCTTCCCCAAGAGCAGGGGGGTCGCTTGGCGCGCGCCGCGTCGTGAGCGGGCTTTCATCACCAGAGTGGCGGCATGCATGTGTCCCTGAGGGCGTGCTCGACGGTCTGGATTGCCTTGGCGGCATCGCTGGCCATCGCCAGCGCCGCCCAGGCCGCCAACCACAAGGATCTCCTCTCAGCGGGTCAATCGAGCTTTGACCTCGCCGAAGCACACGCAGACCGCGCCGAAGCGCTCCGCAAGACATCCGACGTCAAGCAAGCTGAGACGCAGGAAGCGCAAGCCCAAGCCGAGTACGAAGGCTCTCTTCGCCTCTGGCGCCAGGCCCTCGCAATCAAGCCCAACTCCATCGAAACCCGCGTCCGCATCGCCACGGCCCTCACGGCCCTCAGGCGCTACGACGAAGCCGAGGAAGAGCTCAACAGCGCCCTCAACGTTAAGCCGGGCGCCCCCATGGTCCTCTTTCACATGGCCGCGCTGCGCATGAAACAGGAGAACTGGCCCTCCGCCCGACAGCTCCTGCGCGCCACATTGGCCAGCGCCCCCTGGTACCCGGAAGCCAACTACCTCCTCGGCTACATTCTTGAGCGCGAGGGCGACTACGCAGGCGCCGCCCGCGCCTACGTCGCTGAACGCAAGGTCAACCCCGCCAGCGCCAACGCCGTCTATCACCTGCAGCGACTCCAGAAAGAAGGCAAGTTCGGCCGCAACTGGGACCGCCCCGTCCAATGGACCTGGGGCAAAATCGTCAGCATCGCCCTAGTCCTCATCGCGGGCGCCGCCTTACTCGCCATTGCCGCCATCCGAGCATGGCGCCGCAACCGCCAATCACCGGACATAGACTTCTTCGACCAGGAAGTGAGCCTGCGCAAATGACAAAGACAAGCATCACCGTCTGGACGCGGACCCGCCACATCCTCCCCGCCGTCCTAGCCAGCGCCGCCTTGCTCCTCCTCGCGCCAGCCACCCCAGCCGCCCCGGCGTCCGCCAGCCCCGCTTGCCAAGTCCGGCCCTCCGCCCCGATCGAGAACCTCCGCAAGATCGCCGCCGCCCCCACGCGCGTCACAGGCAGCGAAGGCTGCGCCCAAGCCGCCGAGTTCATTCGCAAAACCTTCGAATCATTGGGGATGGAACCCGTCGTCGAGACCTTTGAGACCGCCTTCCCTGTCCAGAAATCCGGCGCCCTCACCGTCGAAGGACTCAAACCCATCCCCATCCACGCCCTCTGGCCCAACCTCACCCACACCAGTTCCGTCCACCGAGACGGCCTCTTGGGCCATCTCGTCTACATCGGTCGCGGCAGCTACGCCGAAATGGACGGCCTCGACATGGAAGGCGCCATCGCCCTCATCGAGTTCGACAGCGGCGACAACCTGATCCAAGCCATGATCGCGGGCGCCAAGGGCATCATCTTCATCGAGCCTCAAGACGCCTCCAGAACAGAAGGCGAGATGAAATGGCTCTGCACCCCCGCCGACATCCCCAGATTCTGGGTCTCCAAAGCCGACGGTGAGCAGCTCAAGAAACTCGCCCGGGCCTATGCCCAACGCCGCGCCCAAGCCCGCAAACCCTTCGCCAGCCAGATGGCCTCCCTCCGCGACGCCGCCCGCGCCGCGCGCCTTGCTGTTGAACAAGCCGTGCTCGAAGGCGCCAAACGCGCCACGATTGAAGAAGCCGAAGCCGCCGCCAAGACAGCCGAAGCGAACGTCGAGGCGCTGCGCAAGGACGTCCAGAAAGCCCTCAACAGCGTCCAGAAGGTCACGGTCCGCCTTGAAGCCGACGTCAAATGGCGCGACGTCACCGGCCAGAACGTCTGGGCCATCCTGCCCGGTTCCGAGGAACGCGCATGGGTCGCGCAGTACACCACCGCCCTCCAGGCCCTCACCGCCAGCCTCGACTCCCCAGGCCCCGAAGTCCAGAAAACCCTCTCAGCGCTCAAACGACTCGCCGTCCGCCCCCTGGCGCGCGAAGACGTTGAATGGCATGCCGCCTTCGAGGATGCCTTCACCGACCTGCCCGAAGCCGCCCAGAACAGCCAGAGCGGCCAGGACCTCCGCGCCGCCGCCAAGGCCAAACCCAAACACGCCCTCGTCGTGCTCCAAGCCCACTACGACAGCATCAGCGTCGTCCCCACCCTCGCCCCAGGCGCCGAGCAGGCTTGCGGCGTCAGCGTCCTCCTCGAACTCGCCCGCGCCTTCGCCGCCGCCCCTCCCAAACGCACCACCCTCTTCCTGGCCACCGCCGGCCACGCCCAGATGCTCCGCGGCATGTCCGCCTGGGTCTACGCCCACTGCCTCGACGAGAAAACCATTGGCAACATGACACTCCCCGAATTCCAGGAGATGATAAAAGAACCCATCAAGTTCGACCTGCTCATCGGCCTCGACCTGACCACCGGCTCGCGCCGCATGGGCGTCTTTTACCAGAGCCACGCCACCCGATGGCTTGGCTACGTCCGCGCCC
>CAYYEE010000175.1:0-8428 GCA_964470775.1 uncultured Planctomycetota bacterium
ATCCGGAGCCATTCTCCCCCCGGGTTCGCTGGGGCTGGCCTTCGCGCCGCGCTCCAGCTTCACCTCGTCCAGGCAAAACGCGCGCTCCGCGCGTTCGTCGTGAAGCGACCTCACCAGGACATACGCGTACTTCACGTCTTGGTCCAGCTTGCCCGTCACGCTGTACTGGCGCCACTGGGGAGAGAGCGCGCACACCTCTCGAATTTGCTGGCCCGGCCTAAGTTCGGGCGGCGCGTGATCCGTGGTCCAGATGTAGAGCGCAACGCTCATCGGCGCTTCAGCGCGCATATAGGCCGAGGCGGTAAGGACGTCGCCCGCGCGGAAAGGCCCCTCCGGAGCCAGAACAATGACACCGGTGTGACGCGCGTCGTGGGTGGACACCTGCATGCAGCCAGAGCCGCGGTAGGCGCCATCGGATACAATGCGGTAGAAATCCTGCGGCCGCTCTTTCACGTCTGGCTCACGGTACAGATAGATCACCTGCTTGAGCGCCTCAGGGGTGTCCAGCGCCGACGCGGCCTCGGACACGAGATTCGCGGCGGACGCAGCCGCGCAGAAAACGGCCGGCCACACAGTCAGGAAGGCCAGACAGACTACCGGGCGGAAGCGCATTAGACTCCCCCTCTCCGAGATATGACACAGAGAAACGCCATCACGTTGTCAACCACGATGGAGCGCGATCCCGCCGGCGACGACAGGTCCGGGCGAGGCCGCAAACCGCCGCGTCACGGGTGTTGACTCCACGCCACGAAATAGATATTATGTTTAGCGCATATTATCATTATCATGCGCGTGCGCTGGCGTCAAGCTCTCTTTGTGGCGTGCGGCGGCGCCGCTGACCGCCAACGAGGGCCGCGACCGCTCCCCGCGACGCTGCGCGTGTCAAGTCTTTTACAGGCCTCGATGACAGGAACGGCCGCCATGCCGACAACGCTCGACGCCCAGTTGACCTCGCCTGAACTGGCCGACGCGGAAAAGCAGGTCGAGAGGTTCATCGAAGAACGCCTCGTGGACCCCTACGGCCTGTTGCTGTGTCACCTCAACGCCAACACGTTGAAGACCTGGACGTTGGACGAGATTCAGCGCAACGGGTACCGCTTCTCGTTCTACCACGCGGAGCGCGGCGACCTTGTCGGGCAGGTGGCCTACGAGGACTCGCTTATGGCCACGGGCGAGTACGCCCAGGGCTGCATGCTCAAGTACGAAGCGACCAAGGACCCGCGGGCGCTGGTCCGAGCCGCACCGCCGGTCTTCGCTCTCCTGCGTGTGCTGGACGAAGGCGCCAAGTACGAACGGGGCTACCTGCCCAAACCGCATGGCGGCATGCTCAGAGCCGCCTACTCTCACGAGATCAGCGTGGATCAGTACATCAAGACCATCGTCGCGCTGCGCGCTTGGCAGACCTACTGCCCCCCCGCCATGCGCAACGCGATAGACCAGGCGTATGTGGACATGGCGCGCTACCATCTCGTGCGCGACTTCGCCCATCCCCGGCGCGAGAGCATGATCGTGACCCCGGAGAACCGAACGCACGGCATCGCCCTCTTCATCCCGCTCATGACGCTCGCGCACAGAATCTCCGGCGAGGCCCGCTACTCAGAAGCGCTCAGGCGCTTCGACGCCGTCCTCGATGGTCTGCTCAGCGGCCCGGTCCCAACGAACTGCAACATCCTGAGCCTCTTCGTGGAGGGGTTCCATCTGGCCATTCAGGAAGGAGCGCAGGATCCCCGGTTGCGGCAGTTGATCGAGCGGCTGTGGCAGGCGCGTATGCGGCAGACCCAGGAACGCGGATTGCTGAACGATGACGCCAGCCAGTCCTTCGAGACGTCGCGCGTGTTGCGGATCGCGGCGGTCGCGCCGCTCATCGACCGCTATGTCCCATCCGCCGAAGCGTGGCGAGTGGCGGTGCGGCTGCTGGCGGCCTTCCTGGAACCTCGGAAAATGCTGTACGCAATGGGACCGGCGGAGGCGTTGCCCCCGCAACACCGCTATCAACTGGAAAGCATCTGTGAGACAAGTGTCACGTCCTGGCTGGTCGCGTATTGGAGACTGCGCAACGCTTCGAGCCAACCAGCTGCCTGAGTCTTGGACCACGCCCCATGGAGCCTAACGACCCGTTGAAAAAGACACTGCGTCGGCGGACACATGGCGCCTCAACCCGCCAACGGCGGGATCGCAGCGTGTCCCCGGAACAGACGCGACATTTTCAACAGGCTGCTAGACCCCGCATTCTCTGCACGCTTCCTTGGCTGCCCAAGCAGGCCGCGGCGATCCTCGCCGCCGGCGCCGAAGTCTGTTACATGGCGCCGGAACGGTCGCGCCTGTTGGAGACTATCGGGCAGTTTGACGCCTGGTGGCTGCACTTCGACACCCGGTGCGACCGGGAGATGCTTGAGCGCGCCTCACGCCTGCGCGTGGTCTGCACCGCCACGACAGGCACGGACCACATTGATCGCGAGGAAGCCGGCCGTCGTGGCGTCCGCGTCCTTAGCATAGCCAAAGACCGGGGACTGCTCGACACGTTCACCGCCACGGCCGAATTGAACTGGATGCTTGTGCTGGGGCTGATGCGCCACATGCGCGCCGCGGTCCGCGCCGCGCACGACGGCGATTGGGCCGACGGCAGCGTGCGTTTTGAGGGCCTGCAATTGCGGGGCCGCACGTTGGGGGTGGTGGGTCTCGGCCGGCTGGGGACCATGACGGCGCGATATGGAAACGCCTTCGGCATGGAGGTGCTCGGGAACGATCTGGCGCCTGTCGCTCTTCCGGACGTCCGACAGGTGGACCTCCCCGACCTTCTGAAGCGGTCCGACGTCATCTGCATCCATGTCCACCTGACCCAAGAGACGCGCCACTTGTTTGACAAAAACGCCCTTCTGCAGGTCAAGCATGGCGCTGCGCTCGTGAACACCAGCCGAGGCGACATTGTCGACGAAGAGGCCGTGATCGAGGCGCTCGAATCAGGCCGGCTGGCGGGTTACGCGGCCGATGTGTTGCACGACGAGTGGAACGCGAGCATGAGTCACAACCCGCTCGTCCGGTATGCGCGCGACCACGACAACGTGATCCTGACCCCTCACATCGGCGGCGCCACGCGCGACTCCGTGACAGCGGCGCGCAACTTCACGGCTCGGAAGCTCGTCCACTTCCTCCGCACCGGCCAGGAACTGACTTGGCGCAGTCGAGCCGAGCCGGAGTCCGACGCCGCTGCGGAAGGCGGGGGGCTTAGCAGCCGTTAAAAATTCCGTGTTCCGGGCACACGGCGCGATCCCGCCGTTGGCGGGCTTCCGCAACATGTCCAACCTGCGCAGGTTTTGACGTCCTACTCGCGCGAAACGCCACATGCGGGAGGGCAGGTCGTTGCGCACGGCGTCGAGCCCAGGCGTCTTGCAGGCCCGGGGGATGAACTCACCGTCGCGTGAGGCGACCGTCTGGTCGTGGAGGCCGGCGAAAGCGCCGGCATCGAGGTCGGACTCATCAGCATCGCGATGAGCGGAAGATCAGACCGCCCCGCCGCGGCCGCCCCCGGCGGCGACCTGAACGCGGCGCGACACCACACCACGTCTTCCCGCCCCCCCTCCTGTCCGACGCCTTCCCACAGAAAAGGCCCGGACACAAGCCCGGGCCTTTCGCTCCCACCTCAGTCTTTCAGATGTCGTAGTACAGCGCGAACTCCCACGGATGCGGCCGCAGGTCCATAGCCTGCACCTCGTTCTTCATCTTGTAGTCAATCCACGTCTCGATCACGTCTTCCGTAAACACGTCGCCCTTCAGCAGGAAGGCGTGATCCTTGGCCAGCGCGTTCAGCGCATCGCGCAGCGAACCCGGCGTCGTGGGCACCTTGGCCAGCTCTTCCGGCGGCAGGTCGTAGATATCCTTGTCCAGCGGCTCGCCCGGATCGATCTTGTTCTGGATGCCGTCGAGCATCGCCATCGTGATCGCCGAGAAGGCCAGATACGGGTTGCAGGCCGGGTCGGGACAGCGGAACTCGAGGCGCTTCGACTTGGGCGACGTCTCGTACATGGGGATGCGGATGGCGGCGCTGCGGTTGCGGCGCGAATACGCCAGATTCACCGGCGCCTCGAAGCCGGGCACCAGCCGCTTGTAGCTGTTCGTCGTGGGGCTGGTGATGGCCAACAACGCCGGCGCGTGCTTCAGCAACCCGCCGATGGCGTAAAGACCGATCTCCGACAGGCCCGCGTAGCCGTCGCCCGCGAACAGGTTCTTCTCACCCTTCCAGATCGAGGTGTGGCAGTGCATGCCAGAGCCGTTGTCGCCGAACAGCGGCTTGGGCATGAAGGTCACGGTGCGGCCGTGCTTGCGCGCCACGTTCTTGATCACGTACTTGTACTTGAGCGTCTTGTCCGCCATCTCGACCAGCGGGCTGAACCGCATGTCAATCTCCGCCTGCCCGCCCGTCGCCACCTCGTGGTGCTGCGTCTCGATTTCGACACCGCACGCCTCCAGCGTCAGCATCATCTCCGTGCGCATGTCTTGCTGGCTGTCCATCGGCGGCACGGGGAAGTAGCCTTCCTTGTAGCGCACCTTGTAGCCCAGGTTCGGGTCTTCCTTGCGGCCCGCGTTCCAGCGCCCTTCCACAGAGTCAATGTGGTAGTAGCCCTCGTGCACGTTCTGCTCGAAGCGCACATCATCAAAGATGAAGAACTCCGCCTCCGGCCCGAAGAAAGCCGTGTCCCCGATGCCCGTGGACTTCAGATAGCTCTCCGCCTTGCGCGCAATGTTGCGCGGGTCGCGCGTGTAATCCTCGCCCGTCATCGGGTCGCAGATATTGCAGATGAGCACCAGCGTCTTGGCCTCGAAGAACGGGTCAATGAACGCCGTCTCGGGCACGGGCTTCACCAGCATGTCCGACTCATTGATCGCGCGCCAGCCGCGGATGCTCGATCCGTCAAAACCGTGGCCCTTTTCAAACAGCTTCTCGTCCAGCTCCCGCACCGGAACCGAGAAGTGCTGCCAAAGGCCAGGGAAATCCATGAAACGCAGGTCTACAACCTTGACATCGTTCTTCTTCGCGAACTCAATGACTTCCTTCGGGGTCTTCAACTCAATCCTTCCTTTCTGCCAAACACGTGCGCCCACTCACCACCCTTGCCCTGCGCCGATGTTGCGGCGCGACAACGCTTAACCAGGAAAGCAATTGACGTGCCGCCTGAGCGTTCACATCGCAACACACACATTGTAAATATGTTATGACTGATGCGCTCGCGTGTTCCATGCGGCATATAGCCACATTTCGGTAGCCACTTCCCCGCGTTCCCTACATTCACGTAGGTCCCGCCACCCCTGCGTCCCCCACGCCTGTCCCGCCTGCCCACCGCCTCCAATGGCTGCCAACCCAAATCCTGCTTGACACGCCTGGCGCCCCGTGCTAATAACAAACGCCTTTTCAGGCCATCCAGGCACAGAGCCCTGCAGCGCCGTCAACCCAGTCCGGCGGAATCCCTACATTCGCGTACCTGCGCATGGACATCCAGAGCCAAGTCATCGAGACAGTCGCTCAGCACGGCATGATCGCCGAAGGGGACACGGTCGTGCTGGCCGTGTCCGGAGGCGCTGACTCGCTGGCCATGCTCCACCTCCTAGCCGATCTGCGCGGCAAGGGCATCCCCAACTTCACGGGCCACGTCGCCCACCTTCACCACGGCATGAGAGCGGAACAGGCCGACGCTGACGCCGAGTTCGTGCGCCAGCAGGCGCAGGAGGTGGGCATGACCTTCCATCTCGACCGCGCCGACGTGCCCGGCATGGCCCAGTCGCTCTCCATGGGCAAGGAGGAAGCCGGGCGCCTGGCGCGCTACGCCTTCTTCCGGCGCGTCGCCGACCGAACCGGCGCCCAGCGCGTGGCCACGGCCCACCAGGCCGCCGACAACGTAGAGACCGTTCTCATGCGCGTCACCCGCGGCATGACCTTCCGCGCCCTGGCTGGCATCCCCCCTGTCCGGCCCATCGGCCGCGGCTCTCCTGTCCTTGTCATCCGCCCCCTCATCGACTGCCGCCGCGCGCAGATCGACGCCTACCTGGCCGCGCGCGGCCTCACCCCGCGCCAGGACGCCACCAACTACCTCCTCGACAACCTCCGCAACCGCATCCGCCAAAAGGTCCTGCCGCGCCTCGAAGGCCGCATGTTGCCCGGCGTGTCCGAGTCCATCCTGCACAGCATCCACGCCTTTCGCCGCGCCCGGCGCGGCTTGGCCGTCCAGGCCGCGGCGCTCATCCAGTCCGGCCCCATCGAGGAGTCCGGCGACGAGTTGCGCATCCCAGTGTGGTGGCTGGCATCCCTGTCCAACATGCTCGCCTCCGAAGTGCTTCACCAGTTCCTCCTGCGGCGGGTCCCGGACCCGGACAGCCTCACCATCGGCCATCACGAGCGCCTGCTCGAAATGGCCGGTCCGGGCCATCCCAACACGGAAGAACGCCTTCCCGGCGGCCTGGCGGCTCGGCGCGAGTATGACATGCTGGTCATCGCCAGTTGCGCCGCCCCCGCGTCCACGCCCGAAGTCAAAGTCTTGCTCAACCGCGCCGCGGTCCCCTTGCCGGGCTTTGGCGGCGTTCTGTCCATTCGCCATCATCCGGACGGGAACGCGGCGCTCAAGGACTTCCTGCCCCGCGCCACGCCATACGCCGCCCTCCTCGACCGCGCAGCCCTGTCGGGCCGGCTGGCCGTCCGCGCCTGGCGCCACGGCGACCGCATGACGCCGCTCAACGCGCCGGGCGAACGCAAGCTCCAGGACATCTTCACTGACCTCAAAGTGCCCCGTTCGCGCCGCAACCGCGTCCCCATCCTCACCCTCGACGACCAGCCCATCTGGATCATCGGCCTGCGCGTCGCGGACAACGTCAAGGTCACCCCCGAAACCGGCGCAGCTGTGGAAATGTCGTTTCACAAGGCTTGAGGGCGCCTCGCCACGCCGGTCCGCCGGCGCGATGCTGTCCCCATGCCTAAGACAAGCCCCCATCGTTTGCGCCCGACGGCCCCGCGGTCCGCGCCGCTCGGGCTTCTGGCGTGGACATGTCCCTCATTGACATCAACCTCGCCAAAACCCCGGGCCCAGCGCCTCCTGGATCACGATGCGGCCCTGGTG
This sequence comes from uncultured Planctomycetota bacterium, assembly GCA_964470775.1. Lineage (GTDB taxonomy): Bacteria > Planctomycetota > Brocadiia > CAIUPP01 > CAYYEE01 > CAYYEE01. The sequence continues at coordinate 7,104 of CAYYEE010000175.1, forward strand.
TGCTGTCCCAGATATGCCTTGCGTTTCTGGGACAGCGCAGGGCCAAAGGCAACTCTTTGTTAGCGGCCCGTTGAAAAAGACACCGCGTCGGCGGGGAAATGGAGCCTCAGCCCGCCAACGGCGGGATCGCAACGTGTCCCCGGAACAGACGCGACATTTTCAACAGGCTGTTAGGACGCAAGTTACAGACAAAGGAGGCGCTCGCCCGTCCCAACGACCTTGCCGCCGCCCTCCAGCTCCGCGCCATCCGCGAACGGCTCGGCCGCTGACGCGCCCCTCAACCCTTCCTGCTCCGCGCCCCCTGCGCCGTGCCCCGGCGGCGGAACTCGTCCACAATCGCCTGGATGACCTGCGCCTTGCTCCACGTCCATCGCGGCGCCACCACCATCTCCGGCCGCAGCGATTCCCCGATGAGCCGGTCCATCACCACGTTCTGGCTCAGCCGCTCCATGAAATCGCACGCCAGCGGGACGTACTCGGCCTCGCTCAACACCCGCAGCCGCCCAGCCGCGTATTCCGGCTCCAGCGCGCTGCCCCGCGCCACGTAGAGATGATGCAGTTTCACCGCGTCCACGCTCAGCGCGTCGAGACGGCCCGCCGTCTCCATCATGTCCTGCCGCGTCTCGCCAGGCAGACCCAGGATGACGTGCGCGCCGATGCGCAGACCCCGCCCCCGGGTCCGCTCCACTGCGTCCGCGAACTCAGCGAACCCGTGGCCGCGGTTGATGCGCGCCAGCGTGCGGTCATGCGCGCTCTGCAGGCCGTACTCGACCCACACGTCCACGCGGCCGGTGTAGCTCTGCAGCAGGTCCAGGACCGGATCGGGCGCGCAATCGGGCCGCGTGCCCACAGCCAGCGCCACCACCTCCGGCGCCGAGACCGCCTGGTCATACATCTCCCGCAAACGATCCACAGGCGCGTAGGTGTTGGACGCGGGCTGGAAGTAGGCGATGAACCGGTCCCCCGGCTTGCGCGGCCGGGCCAGAGCCGCGGCCACCTGCTCGGCCACGGAGCGCCGCCCCGCGCTGGGCGAGAAAGTCTCATCCACGCAATAGGCGCACCCGCCCACGCCCTTGGTCCCGTCGCGGTTGGGGCACGTCAGCCCCGCGTCAAGAGGTATCTTGCGCACGCGCGCGCCGAAACGCCGGCGCAGGTACTCGCTCAAGCGGCGATAGGGCCACGCGACCCCTGCCGCGCCGCCGGTTGATCCCATCGGTCCCGTTCGTCCCATGCGCCGCGTCCCCTGCGCTACGCCAGGGCTCCTTCTTTGCGGGCGCGCCGCAACGCCTGGCACTCGGTCGGGTTCGAGACTGGGCAGCCTGCCG
>CAYYEE010000176.1:0-8416 GCA_964470775.1 uncultured Planctomycetota bacterium
ATGACGGTCTTGATGCCGAGCTCGCGGCATATTTCCGCGGCTCGGGCAGGGGGGTAGGCCGCGCAACGGTAGAGCTTGCCCGGTGTGACGACCGCGAACTTGTAGCGGCCGGCAGTGTACCACCACGTCGCGGCGGCGATGGCGAAGACGGCGGCGGCCGCGCCGGCCCACGGCGCCCAGCGGCGCCAACCGAACCGCGGGGGCGCAGCGACTGGAGAGGGGGCTTCGCCAGAGTCTGTCATGCGGCGGCTCCAGGGGGAGGCGGAGGGCAGAAGTCTGAGGCCAGGAATTGACGAGAGACAGCGACAACCCAGTCTATCAAAGCCGCGGGGGAGGCGACAAGCGGTTTGATTTGCGTGGCTGGGCCGGATACACTCAGGCGCTTCAAAAGACACCTCAGGAGGACAGGGAATGGGCGAAGGGAGCACCGTGGCGCGCCAAGTGACGCTGGGCAAGCTGGCCAAGCCTGGGCCGTGCAGCGTGGTGATCTTCGGCGCGTCGGGCGACTTGGCTCACCGCAAGCTGTTGCCGGCGCTGTATGAACTGGTGGAAGAGGGGCTGGCGCCGGAGAGGTTCGCGGTGTTCGGCTTTGCGCGCCGGCCCATGCAGCCGCGGGAGATGGCGGCCCGGGCGCGCGGGCACATCCAGCCGCACGGCAAGGGGCGGTTTGTGTGGCCGGAGGCGTGGGACCGGTTCGAGAGCCAGTTGCGCTACGTGCAGGGCGACTACGACGACCCGGCCGCCTACGCCCGGCTGAAGCAGGCGCTGGACGAGGAGGAGCGCAAGACCGGCGCCGGCGGCAACCGGCTGTTCTACCTGGCAGTGCCGCCCAGCGTGTTTCCCACCACGCTGGGGCACTTGCATCGCGCCGGGCTCATCTACCCGCCAAGGTCGGAGCGCTGGTCGCGGGTGGTGATCGAAAAGCCGTTTGGCCACAACCTCTCGACCGCGCGGGAACTGAACGCGCTGACCATGTTGTGCCTGGATGAGAGCCAGGTGTACCGCATCGACCACTACTTGGGCAAGGAGACCGTGCAGAATATCCTGGTGTTCCGGTTCGCCAACGCGATCTTTGAGCCGATCTGGAACCGCAAGTACGTGGACAACGTGCAGATCACGTTCGCGGAGGAACTGGGGGTTCTGGACCGGGGGCCGTTCTACGAGGAAGCGGGGGTGGTGCGCGACATCGTGCAGAACCACCTGTTGCAGGTACTGTCGCTGGTGGCCATGGAGCCGCCGCCGAGCGGGGACGCGAACTGCATCCGCGACCAAAAGGCGCTGGTGTTCCGTTCGCTGCGCGTCATGGATGAGGCCACGGCGCGGCAGGACGTGGTGATGGGGCAGTATGAGGGCTATCGCTCGGAGAAGGGCGTGTCGCCCGCTTCTCGGACGCCGACGTTCGTGGCGATGCGGGCGTTTATCGACAACTGGCGCTGGCAGGGGACGCCGTTCTACATCCGCGCCGGCAAGGGGATGGCGTCGCGGCTGACGGAGGTGACCATCGAGTTCCAGCGCATCCCGGTGTGTCTGTTCGGCCGCGAGCAGTGCGAGCGCCTTCAGCCCAATGTGCTGTCGCTTCGGCTTCAACCGAACGAGGGCATCAGCCTTCGGTTCGGGCTGAAGCAGCCGGGCGAGCCGCCGAAGATCATGACCGAGGAGTTGGGATTCAGCTACGAGGAGGCGTTTGGGCTCAAGAACCCGGACGCTTACGTGCGGCTTTTGCTGGACGCGATGCGTGGCGATCAGACTCTTTTTACGCGCAGCGACGAGGTGGAGGCGTGCTGGAAGTTTTGCGATCCGTTGCTGGCCGCGCACGAGAGCGAGGGCGCTCCCGGTCCTTGCGCCTACAAGCGGGGGGCTTGGGGGCCGCGCGAGGCGGACGCGTTGCTGCGCCGCGACGGCCGGGCATGGCACGCGGGCGGCCAAGGAGACGCGGGATGAAGGTCGCGCTGACCCAGGAGAGCTTTGACACCACCAAAGGCGGCGCTGAGGTCGTGGCGCGGGTCCACGCGGACATGCTGCTGGCGGCGGGGCACGAGACGCACGTCTTCACGCGTCACTTCGGCGACCTGCCGGCCGGTTTCAAGCGGCACAAGTTGTGGGTGTGGCCGTGGCAGGACAAGCACTTGGGCTTTTCGCAATCGCTGCGGCGGGCGCTGAGGCGTCAGGGGGCGGCGTTCGACGTGGTCCACGGTTATGGCAAGAGCGTGGGCATGGACGTGCTCCAGGCGGGCGGGGGGCTGCACTCGCGCTTTCTGGAGTATCTGCGCCGCAGCGAGGGAGGCGGCCAGGCGGCGCTGACGCCTGAGGACAAGATCAAGCTGGCGATCGAAAAGGAGCAGTTTCCGCCTGGGCCGGACGGGCCGCACTATGTGGCGTTGTCGCGAATGGTGGAGCGGCACATCTTGGAGACGTACGACATCCCGGCGGAGCGCGTTCACGTGATCTATCTGGGCGTGGACACGCGGCGGTTCAGCCGGGACGCGGCGCGGCGTCTGCGCGAGCCATCGCGCGCGCGGCTGGGGCTGGCCAGCGACGAGACGGCGCTGATCTTCATGGCGCATAATTTCCGGCTCAAGGGCCTGAAGCCGTTGCTGGAGGCGCTGGCGGTTCTACGCGGCCGGGGCTTGCGGCCGTCGCTGGTGGTGGTGGGGCGCGGCCGGCAAGGGGAGTTCCGCGCCATGGCGGAGCGGCTTGGCGTGGGTGGTCAAACGCGGTTCGCAGGCGCGGCGGCGCGGTCCGAGGAGTTCTACGCGGCGGGCGATCTACTGGTTCACCCGAGCTTCTACGACCCCTGCGCCACCGTGGTTTTCGAGGCGCTGGGGTGCGGGCTGCCAGTGGTGACCAGCGTGCACAACGGGTCGGGCGAGATTCTGGCGGGCACGGCTGCGGGCGAAGTGGTGGACCCGGAGGATGTGGAGGCGCTGGCCGCGGCGATCGAGCGCTATCTTTCGCCCCAGACCCGGGCGCAGGCCTCGGCGGCGGCGTTTGCGCTGGGCGCGCAGTACACGTTCGAGCGTTACTACGGCGAAGTGATGAAGGTGTATGACGTGATCCGGCGGCGCAAGGGGCGAGGTTGACGCGGAGGCGGGGCTGGGGTACCTTGCCTATGGAGAGAGTGAGTACGGCTTGGCTTGCGCCGCGGAGGTGGGGACTTTTGAGCGGTCTGTGGCTCGTCTTGAAGGCGTGCGGCGCCTGAGGTGAACGGCCAAGCGGGGAGACGTTGTGCTGTATTGAGAGGCGTTTTCCGTCCAGACGAGACGAACTGCGCATGTCCAAAGAGGTTCCAAAGACAGACGGCAAGCAGGACGAGATTGTGCCGATCGCGCGCAATCGGGCCGCGGGGTTCAAGTATGAGCTCCTGGAGCGGTTCGAGGCGGGGCTGGTGTTGACAGGCACGGAGGTGAAGTCGCTGCGCAACGGCCAGGCGAGCATCGCCGAGGCGTTTGTGCGGCCGGTGGGCAATGATTTGTTGGTCATCGGCATGACGATTCCGCCCTATGAGCAGGGCAACCGGATGAATCATGTGCCGGACCGGCCGCGCAAGCTGCTGATGCACAAGCGGGAGATCGCCCGATTGCGCGAGCGGGTGAAGGAACGGGGGCTGACGCTGGCGCCGACGAGTCTCTACTTCAAGCGGGGCTACGCCAAGCTGCAGTTCGCGCTGGCCAAGGGCAAGCAGGCGGGCGACAAGCGCGAGACCATCAAGAAGCGCGAGGCGAAGCGGGAGATGGATCGGGCGATGCGCCGGCGGTGAGGGGCGGACAGGGGAAGTTGATGGACATTAGGCCTCCGAAAAGCAGTGTCACGACATGCGTCTTGACACGGATGGGCGGCGGGCTTACCATCTACGTAACTGGGCTCGGGAGCGTATCAACCGCGCTGACGTCGGCGCGGCTGGAGATGTTGAAGAGACGGCCGAACGGCTGGCGGTTTCTCTGGTCAGCGGGACTTGGCCGCGTCCGCCCGGCGCCGCGTTCGGGGAGGGCGCGGGCTGGGACAGAGCGGGTGGATCCCTATGGCATTCAAAGCGCGTTTGACCGTGGAAGTGGGGGCCGCGCGGGGCAAAGTCTTTGAGATTTTGGAAGACCGTCCCTTCTATGCCGGCCGTGACCCGAAATGCGAAGCGTGCATCCCTTCGGCCAACGTCTCGCGCCGTCATTTCAAGATCGAGGGCCGCCTGGGGGCGTTCTCGGTGACGGATCTGAACTCGCGCCATGGAACGTTTGTCAATAACGAGAAGATCACGTCCCGGCCGTTGCGCCACGGGGACATCATATTCGCCGGCGGCAACCGTCTGCGCTTCGACTTGGAGCAGGACGAGAAAGAGGCGGCCAAGCCAGTTCAGGGCCGGCCTTCGGCGGGTTTTGCCGTTCCCGCGCCCAAGGGGCGGCTGGACTCGGGCTCTGAGCAGAGCCGTTTTGACACGGCGCAGGACGCGGGGCCGGTTGTGGGGAACGGCGGCGCGGACGAAGAGGGGCTGGCGCCGTTGCGGCTTGTGGAGCCGGACACGGAGCTCGGGGCGTTCTTGTTCTCGGAGCGGGACGTGGCTTTGATGGGCAAGACGCTGGGCGAGTACCGCGTGCTCGAACCCCTGGGCAAGGGCCGGCGGACCGTCATCTACCTGGCGTCGCGCGAGACGGACGGTCAGGAAGTGGCGATCAAGGTGCTGCGGACGCGGTTCTGCCTCAACGCGGACATGAAGGCGTGGTTTGTCAAAGGCGCGCAGCGGGCCAGCGCGATCCGCCACGAGGACATCGCGCGCGTTTTGGCCGGAGGCAAGCAGGACGAGCACCTGTTTCTGGCAATGGAGCGGATGGAGGTCAACGCGTGGCAGCGGTTCCGGGGGGTGCTGAAAGAGGGATTGGGCGCGGTGAAGCAGGCGCTGCAGGCGGCGACGATGATCAGCCGGGCGCTGGAACATGGGGTGAATGAGTGGAAGATGCTGCATGGCGGCATCCGTCCGTCGAAGATTCTGTTTGACGCGAATGGGCAGGCGAAGCTGGCGGGGATGGGCTTTGACAACCGCCCCAAGGCGCCTGGAGCCGTGGACGACCCGGCGCTGAAGCCTTTCCAGGCGCCGGAGGTGGCGAAAGACCCTGGCACGAAGAGCGTGGCGGCGGAGATATACGCGTTGGGGGCGTCGTTCTATTACATGTTGACCGGCCAGGCGCCCGCGCTGGACAGCAAAGACAGGCCGCGTTCACCCCGGGACGTGAACCCGAACGTTCCGGACTCGTTGGTGCGGATCGTGGAGAAGGCGATGGCGCCTTCGCCCGCGGATCGGTACGAGGGGTACGCCCAACTGCTGCATGACTTGCGGTGGGCGTTGCGGGGCGAGATATGGCATCGGGGATAGCAGCCGCGCCGGAGGCGGCGGAGCCGATGGCGAGCGGGCAGGCGCTGCCCGGACGGCTTGGCCGGGAGCCCAGAACTGAAGGCGCATGACGACACCTGATAAAGAACCTTCGGCGGTGGACGGGTTCCGCCTGCTGAAACGGATTGGCCGGGGGGGCATGGCCACGGTCTACAAAGCGGTGCAGGTGTCGATCGGCCGCATCGTGGCCGTGAAGATTCTCCACCCCCAGTACGCCGCGGACGCGGTGTTTGTGAGCCGGTTTCAGCGGGAGGCGCGCGCGGCGGCGCGGTTGAACCACCCGAACATTGTGAGTGGCATTGACGTGGGGGAGTCGGAGGGGCGCCACTACTTCGCGATGGAGTACGTGGAGGGGCGCAGCCTGGCGCGGGCGTTGCGGGAAGACGGCCCCATGACCCCCAAGGCGGCGCTGGGTGTGGTGACGCAGATCGCGCGCGCGTTGGAGCACGCGCACGCCTACGGCATGGTCCACCTCGATATCAAGCCGGGCAACATTATGCTGACGCCGGAAGGGCACGCCAAGCTGGCGGATTTCGGCCTGGCGCGGCGCGTGGAGGACGACGACGAGCTGTACAACGAGCGGCGGCTGATCTTCGGCACGCCGGGGTATATGCCTCCGGAGCAGTTGAAGGCCGGGGCGGAGGTGGACATCCGCGCCGACATCTACTCGCTGGGGGTGACGTTCTATGAGATGTTGTCCGGGCGGTGCCCCTTTTCGGCCTCCACGCGCAAGGAGATTGTGCGAAAGGTCCTGACGGCGGATTTTGAGCCGCTGTCGGTGACAGCGCCCAAGATTCCGGCGGATCTGGCGGGCGTCGTGACGCGGATGTTCCGGCACAACCGCGACGAACGTTACCAGACGCCGGCGGAATTGCTGGCGGCGCTGGAGAAGCTGGGTTCGGACAGCGAGGCGCCGCCGCGTCCGCCTCAGGCCGCGGGGCCCGAACCCGCGCCGGCGCCCCCCCCGGCGGCCCGGATGATCCGGTTCTTCCGGCGCGCGCTGCTTGGGCTGGCGCCGGCGCTGGCGGCGGCGGTTGTGTCCCAGTGGCTGGACACGCGTGACGCGGGAGAGGGGGCCGGGCCGCCGGCGCGCGAGCGGCGCGTGGCGGACGAGTACGCGCGCGTGGCGCGCGACGCGAAAAACGAGATGCTGGCGGGGCGTTACGCAGAGGCGGCGCGGCTGTTGGAGGAGTTTGCGGGCGGCCACCCTTCCTCGCGCTGGACACGCGAGGCAGAGCAGGAGGCGGAAAAGGCGCGCCAGGCCGCGCGGCGGGCGGAGGAGGAGGCCACGCGGGCGGCTGAGCTGGCCCGTCAGCGCACGGCGGCGGCGCCGGCGCGAGAGCCGGGCGGGCACGAACGCGCCCCCATGTCGGAGACGGCGGCTCTGCAGGAGCTGGAGCGCGCTCTTCCGTCGCTGCGCGAGGCGGGCCGGTTCCGCGAGGGTCTGGACCGCTGCAACCGCATTCTGCAACAGCCTGGGCTGGCCGGGATTCACAACAAGGTCAGAGATCTGCGGGAGCCGTTCTTGCGCATCTGCGGCTTTTTGAGCGCTGTTTTGAAAGGAGCGGAGGCAAGCTCGGGCGAACATGTGCGCGTGGGCGGCGACGACGCGTTTTTGGTTGGCGTGGCGGGCGAGCGTCTTCTGGCGCGCATGGGGGGGCGGGTGGTGGAGGTGGAGTTGAAGAGCGTGGCCGCGGCCGATCTGGAGACGCTGGCGCGGCGCGGCGGAGAGGCGAAGGGAAAGGCGGAGGCGGACGCGGCGCTGACGCTGGAGGCGTGGGGCGACTTCGCGGGGGCGTTGGAGCAGTCCGAGGCCGCGGCGGCCGCGGGGCGCATGGACGAGATGACGGCGGAGGTGCAGCGGAACGCCCTGTTGCGTCTGGCGCGCGAAGCGATGCGGAGCGAGCGCTGGAAGCTGGCGGAGGCGTTCCTGCGGAAGCTGACCAAGGACAGCCGGCACCGTGCGTTTGTCTACTGGCGCCGCGAGCAGATCCGGCGCATGGAGCAGCAGGTGCGCGACGCGCTGCGCTTCCAGGACATGGCGTTGGTGCCGGGGGGGCTTTTCATGATGCGCAAGGGGCGGCCCAAACGCGTGGCGGCGTTCCTTATAGACAAGCACGAGGTAACGGTGGCGCAGTACAGTGAGTTCGTGGCCGCGGTGCAGAGGTATGGCGCGCGCAAGTTCTACGGATGGACCGGCGGAACGGAACGGGACCCCCGGCCCAAGGACTGGAACGATATGTTGAGCCGGCCGCAGGAACCGGTGACGGGCATTGACTGGTATGACGCGTCCGCGTACGCGAAGTTCGCGGGCAAGCGGCTGCCGACGTGCGAGGAATGGGAGAAGGCGGCGCGGGGGATCGATGGGTTCCGCTATCCTTGGGGCGACACGTGGCAGGCCGACGCCTGCAACTGCGCGGAAGCGGGGCTGCGGCGTCCGGAGGCCGTGGGTCAGCGGCCAAAGGACCGCAGCCCCTATGGCTGCGTGGACATGGCGGGCAATGTGAGGGAGTGGGTGGCGGACAGTCTGGTGAGCGGCAAGAGGCGGATCGTGAAGGGCGGGTCGTTTGCGTCTCCGCCGGCTGGTTGCGACGCGACGCTGCGCAACAGCCTGCCGGTGGACGCGCGGGACAGTCAGACGGGGTTTCGCTGCGCGGCGGACGCGGAGTAGGGGGCGGGCGCGGGGGGGCTCTTGAACGGGGTCAGGGAAAGGCGTAGAGTGGGGAATACAAATCCCACTGTCCGGAAGGAGCGGCGCCATGAGCAACGAGCGTGAGCCGATGGAGGGGTGTGCGGGGGGGAAGGCCTGCAAAGGCTTGGACGCGCTGAAGAAGCTGGCTCGGGATATCAGCGCTTCGCCCATCGGGCAGCATCTGCGCGGGGTGCAGCGGGAGGTCTTGCTGCTGGCGCGGAGCGTGCTGGACGTGATGGTGGAGCGGCTGGAGGAAAAGGAGGCGAAGCCGCCGGTTGAGGACAAGCCCGCCGACGGCGGCTGAGTCTGGGAGCCGCGCTTCTCGGTGGTTCGGGAGGCGAGGGGCG
>CAYYEE010000177.1:0-8324 GCA_964470775.1 uncultured Planctomycetota bacterium
CCATGGCGCAACTCATGCGCTACTACCAATACCCCACGACCGGAGTGGGCACTGCTTCTTTTGCTATCACCATTGACGACTGGCCGGCGACGCGCAGCCTGCGCGGGGGCGATGGAGCCGGCGGCGCTTATAATTGGGCCAACATGAAGCTGGTCCCCTCCACCGGGACGACGCTGGCGCAGCGTCAAGCCATCGGCGCCATCTGCCATGACGCCGGCGTGGCTGCTCACATGAATTACGGCTGGGATGCGTCTGGGGCTTACATGGACGACGCGGCCTATGCGCTGAAGAACGTGTTCGGGTTCACGAACGGTGTGACGGGCGGGGACGGTATCAACAACATCGGCTCCGGCCTGATTGCAATGATCAACCCGAACTTGGACGCGGGCAAGCCGGTCCTGCTGGGCATCGGCGGCGCCGAAGGGGCGCACGCCATCGTGTGCGACGGGTACGGTTATGACACGGGAACCCTTTACCATCATCTGAATTTGGGATGGGCGGGAAGCGAAGACGCTTGGTACAACTTGCCGAGCGTGGTGACAAGCTATTACACGTTCACATCCGTGTTCAACTGCTGCTACAACCTCTTCACCTCGGGGACCGGCGAGATTATCAGCGGCCGCGTCCTCGCCAGCGGCTCGCCTGTGTCTGGCGCCACGGTCAGGGTTCAGAAGGTCGGCGGCTCCCTTTACACAGCGACGACAAACGCGAAGGGCATCTACGCCGTGGCTTGCGTTCCGTCCAACTCGCAATACCAGGTCTCGGCCACGGCCACCGGCTACTACTGGACCGCGCAGACTTTCTCCACGGGCAGGTCTTCGGACGAAAGCGTCACTTCGGGCAACGTATGGCAGGCGGACCTCACCCAAGCCATCTCCCACACCGCCGTCACGTACTACGTCAACGACGCCTCCACCGCGAGCGACGAATGGTGCACCGCCGCGGGCGCGGACGCGTCCGGCCGCGGCCTGTCAGCCGCCACGCCCGCCGCCAGCCTGGCCTGGATTCTCTCGACCTATGACTTGGAGGCTGGGGACGTCGTCCGCATCGACACAGGCGCGTACACCCTTTCCTCCGACGTCACCGTAGGTTCCGCCGATGGCGGCATTGCGGGCGTCCCGGTGACGATCATTGGGTCCAGCAAGGGCTTCGGTGCCATCTTGGACAGGGCCTCCGTCACTTCCGGCACGGCGTGTCTGAACATCCAGGCGCCGTACATTCGCCTGGAGCGCCTCCACATCAACAAGGGCGAGTGCGGTGTGCGGCTGGGCAGCTCGGAAGCGACCGGCTTTGAGATGGTCAACTGCATTGTGACCAGCGGCGCTTATGGCCTTCTGGCCGACACATCGAGCGTGACCGGCGCGACGCTGACGAACTGCACGTTCTGGGGCGCCACCACCGCCTGCGTGGGCATGGCGTCCAGCTCTGGCGCGATCGCCTCGATCCTCAACTGCATCTTCTCGCCGGCCAGCGGCTACTGCATCTACCGCAGCGCTGGGAGCATCACCGCGTCGGACACGAACTGCTTTGACCTCTCGGCCGGCGCCAAGACTGGCTACTGGTCCGGCGACCGCTCCACCTTGAGCGCGTGGCGTTCAGCCACGAGCCTGGACGCGAACAGCATCTCAGCGGATCCGCTGTTCGTGGCCGCATCGGCCGGCAACTTCGACTTGCGGTCCGGGTCGCCGTGCATCAACACCGGTTCCGCGCCGGGAGCGCCCTCAACCGATATTCACGCCCAGGCGAGGCCTTCCGGCGGCGGCGTGGACATCGGCGCCTGCGAGCGCCTCGACTCGGACGGCGACGGATTGCCCGACTGGTATGAGCTCTGGATCATCAACTTCGCCACCGACGCCGTGGACGGATATGAGGACGTAACCACGTCGAGCGATTTCGACGATGACGGCTCCCCGGACGCCGCGGAGTACACGCGTTGGACGAACCCCGTCAGCGCCTCCAGCCGGGCGCCCGCCACTTGCCTCAACTGGGGCCCCATCGCATCTCCCCAGCAGGTGTCCACGGCTTTCAACGTCACCATCAGCGCGTCCGACGCCGACGGCTACACGGTGAAGACCTACGCCGGCGCGGTCAGTCTGGTGGCGCTGGATCCGGCGGCGCACTTGGTCTGCCCCTCGGTCACATCGCCCAGTACCCTCGTCAACCCCGGCACGCGCGGCATGCGCATTCGCGCGACATCGGACATGCTTGTGACGCACGTTCGCCACTGCTGGGGAAGCAAGGTCAGCATCTGGCGCGACGATGGAACCCTGATCGCAACGCAGAACGTCGCGAGCGCCGAAGGGACGTGGTTGGAGACCGCCCTGGACGCGCCCGTGCGCTTGTCGTCCGGCGCCCGTTACCGCGTGGCCGCCTATGGAACGGGCACGGGCTACTACAAGGCGTGCGCGTTCCCCGCGGCGTTCAGTCATGGAAACGTTGAGTCCGGGTGTTTCTACACAAGCGGTGACGCCTTCCCCAGCAGCCTGACGACCAACTCCATCTATCTCGTGGACATCCGCTATCAGACCATTTCGGCGGATGCTGTGACGCCGCCGATGGCGGGCGCGTTCACGTCCGGCGCCTGGACAGGCCAGGTCGCGGTGTCCGCGGAGTATACGGGTGTCAGGCTGCTCGCCCTGGGTGACTTCGAGTGCGCCGGCGCCAGCAACGCCTTCAACGTCACCAAGAAATCGCAGACCATCACGTTTGGTGAGCTGGCCGGCGTCACCTATGGCGGCGCCGGATTTGTCCTCACCGGCACGGCCAGTTCGGGGCTCGATGTTTCCTATGCGAGCAGCAACACCAACGTGGCCACGGTTGCGGGCTCCATGGTAACGATCGTCGGCGCGGGAACCACGACGATCACCGCGTCGCAGGGCGGTAACGTGGAGTACGCCGCCGCCGCTTCCGTGCAGCGGGCGCTTGTGGTCGCAAAGGCCGCCCTTGCTGTGACGGCCGACAACGCCGAGCGCGTGTATGGAGACGCCAATCCGGCCTTTACGGGAACTCTCACAGGCGTGGTGGCGGGCGACGGCATCACCGCTACCTATGCCAGCTCCGCCGTTGCGGGCACGGCCGTTGGCGTGTACGGCGAGGGCGCCGGCGAGCGGATCATCCCGGCGCTGAACGATCCGGCCGGGCGCCTCAGCAACTACGATCTGACCATCACGTGTGGGACGCTGACGATCACGAAGCGCCGGCTGACCGTGACGGCGGATGATAAGACTCGGGAGTACGGCCAAGCGAACCCTGAGTTCACGATGACGTACAACGGCTTCGCCGCGGGCGAGACGGCGGAGAACCTGACGACCGCGCCTGTTGCTGCGTGCGCCGCCACGGCGGACAGCCTGCCCGGCGCATACGCCATCGTCCCGGCTGGCGGGGTGAGCGGCAACTACGACTTCACCTACGTCAACGGCACGCTGACCGTGACTACGGCCACCAAGTCCTATGCCCTGGGCCGCTACGCGCTGGTCGGCGTGCCCTTTGTCGGCGGCGCCGCAACAGCGGAAGGACTTGCCATCTTAACATCGAACTGCACGGGCGTCTGGAAGTGGGATGCGAATATCCAGGGTTGGGTGAGTCACCCCAAGGGCGGCCCAAGCAACTTCCCCCTTGCCGCTGGACACGCATACCTTGTGGCGTGCTCAGCGTCGGGAACGCTCGAACTGAACGGCCTCTGGGCGGCGCCTGCATTTGCACTCAAATCCGGTTACAATCTTGTCACGGTGCCAAAGGCAAAGTCGGCGCTCACCACCGCTGAACTCGTAGCTCAAGACATCCCGAACTGCACAGGTCTCTGGAAGTGGGATGCGGCGGCTCAGGCGTGGTCCGGCCACGCAAAGGGTGGGCCGAACAACTTCGCTGTCAGCGTCGGGGATGCGCTCCTGGTTTATATCACGGAAGATGTGACTTGGTAGTTGAGTCTGCTGAGGAGGACTGAGATGTTGAGGACGTTCAGCGTCGTGCGTTGTGCGGTCGCCCTGGTGGTGGTTGGGTTGTTCGCGGGCTCGGCGGCCATGGCCCAGCCCGCCTCGCCCCACACGCTTTGGGGCGTGGTGACGAACGCGGACGGCAGCGTGCCGGACGTGGGCGAGATCACCTTCACAGCCACCATTGCCGGCAAAGGGACTCTGACCGAGGCCAGCACCGGGTGCATTGTGGAGGACAACGGTGGCGTTACCCAGTACTCTATCGAGTGTGGCTATTTCAACCCGACCTGGGCCGGCGGCGACACGCTGGTTCTGGTCGTCACCAACACCGCCAACAACCAGACCAAGACGCTGAACATCATCCTGGACGCGGGGCAGGGCATCCAGAGGCAGGACGTCCAGCTCGAAGTGCCGATCGCCAATTTGGTGGACGGGGTTTTCTTGGAGTGGGGCTCTCGCTACCAGCCGGGTCCGGCCGGGACACCGTTCCTTATCGGCCACGGGATGAGGTTGGAACTTAACGCCAAGGATGGCGTGACGCTGGAGTACGCGAAGTTCCAGGCGCCGGGCGGAACCTGGTACGACTTGGCGAACGAGCCGGACACCAACGAGTGGCAGTATGAGCTGGGCGCCGCGACCATGACCAAGCTGACGACACAGTTCCCGGCCGGCGACTACCTCATCGAGGTGAAGATGGAAGGCATGGAGACCGCCTCCCAGACTACGGTGACCGTGTCCGGCGCCCTGGCCCAGCCAGCCAGCGTCCCCGTGATCACCTCGCCCGTATTCGGCCAGTCGAGTCTGGCCGGGCCGGACGTGCAGTTGACATGGCAGGCCGTCGCCGTCCCCGATTTCCAGGGTATTCATGTCAAGGTTGAGGACGCGCTGGACGACGATGCCGGCGAACTGGAGGAGCTCATTGTCAATCCGGCTCAGACGGCCTGGACCGCGTTGGGGCTGGCGGACGACCGTGTTTACCGGGGCGAGGTCGCCTTCGGCAACATGGACAACGGCCAGACCGCGGAGGGCGTGGACTACCAGGTGGTCCGTTACACAATGTCCTCGGTGCTGTTCGGCACGAACACCGACGCGAGCCGGTTTGACAATCTGGCGGGGCTTGGGCTCACCCGAGGTGGTCAGGGCGGCGAGGTGGGGGTCAGCTTCGATGCGCGGTTCACTGGTGACGTGATCCCCGAAGGCGGCGACGCCCTGATTGAGGAGGCGTATCTGTTCGTGCCCGGAGATAACCAGTATCGTTTCTTCAGTGCGTCAGGCTTTTCGGCGTGGGGCGACACGATCAGGCTGGAGGCAAACGCGAACGCTCCCGATGTGCTGGCGTCCATGGTGGACGGGTGGTACGCGTTGGTGTTGACCTATGCGGACGGCTCGTCGGCGGTTACGCCGATCTGGTTCGGCGTGCCAGGCGCGGACACGGCCTTGGGCGCTCCCGCGCAGGAGGTGGAGTTCCAGACGCCTTTGACGCCTGCGCCGGACAGCGTCGTGGACAACCCCGTAACGCTGCAGTGGGCGGCGGTGAACGACGCCGCCGCGAATGGTGTTTACGCCCAGATCGAGAGAGTGAACGGCGATGGCGGCCCCGCTCCGCTAAGCGAATTTCTGCCCACGAGCGCGACGACCTCTACGCCTACAAATCTTGTGCCGGGCCGCTACCGGGCCATGGTGGCCATCGCCAGCTACTACGGCGAAGCCTCGGCTGGCGGCGCGCCGACCAACTGGGACGGCATCCCCTATGAGGTGGCCAAGTACAAGAGCTCTGAACGGCAGTTCTTTGTCACTCCGGCGGGCGCTCCGTTCCTCTGGTTCACGCACAGCCCCACGAGCGCGGAGGCTGGCGACGGCATCGGCCAGACCTGCGTGGAACTCCGGGACGCGGACGGCAACCTTGTGGACAGCAATGCGGCCGTGACCGTCGCCATCAAGAACGGAACAGGCGCGGCCGGCGCGACGTTGAACGGCACACTGACCGTCAACGCGGTGGGCGGTGTCGCGACCTTCAATGACTTGTCCATCCAGGCCGCCGGCCAAGGCTACAAGCTCACGGCCACGGCCAACGGTTACACGGCGGCCGACTCCGGCGCGTTTGACGTGACCCCGTCGGATCCGCATCATCTTGCCTTTCGCGGGACGGGCAGCCCGTCATACGTGGCGGGCGCGGTCGTGGACGGCGGGTGGTGGGTGGAGGTGCAGGACCAGTACAACAATCTCGTGAGCGACAGCACGGCCCCCGTGACCGTGGCCTTGAACAACGGGGGCGGCGCAACGCTGCACGGCACGCTCACGGTGAACGCCGTCGCCGGCAAGGCCACGTTTACGGACCTGTGGATCGACTTGGCGGGCGCGGGTTACAAGCTGGCCGCAACCTCCGGTGTTCTGATTGGGGCGGAGAGCGGCGAGTTCGCCATCACCCACGCCGCGGCCCATCACTTGGTCTTTTCCTCGCAGCCTGAAGGTCCTTACGCCGCTGGCGCGGCGATCAACGCCATCCCGGCCGTGACTGTGAAGGATGCGTACGGCAACACAGTGGCCAACAGCACGCTGGCGATCACTATGACCCTGGGGACGAACCCGGGAGGCGGCACGCTGTCGGGCACGACGCAGGTCAACGCCGCGGCAGGCGTGGCCACGTTCAACGACCTGCACATTGATAAAGTAGGGACAGGGTACACACTGGCCGCTTCGGGGCCCGGCGTCACGGGCGCCACAAGCAACGCCTTCAACATCACTTGGGGCGCGACGCATCACATGGTGTTCATTGGCGACTTCCCGCCGGCTACGGCCATGACAGCCAGCTCGCCGCTGACGCCCAATCCGCAGGTCGAAATCCGCGACCAATATGAGAATAAGGTCGCTGATAGCACGGCATCGGTGGCGGTGGCCCTAAGCGGCACGATTCCTTCGGGGGCCGTGCTTTCTGGCACGGTGCAGGTAAACGCGGTCAACGGCGTCGCGACGTTCAGCAACTTGCTTGTGAACCGCACGGGCTCGGCCTACAAGCTGAACGCGATGTCACCCGGATTGCCCGATGCGGAGAGCGGCGCGTTCTCGATTGTCGCGGGCGGCGCGGCCAAGCTCGCCTTTATCCAGCAGCCCACGACCGGCGCGGCCGGCGTGGCGATGACGCCGGCGTTCCAGGTCGAGGTGCAGGACGCGGACGGCAACCGGGTGACGACGAGCGCCGCCTCCGTGACCGTAGCGATCAAGGCTGGGTCCGGTACGCTTGGCGCGGCGCTGGGCGGCACGATGAGCGTCAACGCCGCGAGCGGCGTCGCCGAGTTCAGCACGCTTACTGTTGACAAGGCCGGGGCAGGCTATGTGTTGGAAGCCAGCGCCACAGGCCTGACCGGCGCGGAGAGCGCGCCGTTCGCCATCACGCACGGCGCGGCCTCCAAGCTGGCCTTCACCGCGCAGCCTGTCGGCCCCTACGCGGCTGGCCAGGCGATCAACGCCATCCCGGTTGTCACCGTGCAGGACGCCTATGGCAACACGGTTGACGACAGCACGGCGCTGATTACCATGTCCATCGGGACCAACCCCGGCGGCGGCGCGTTGTCTGGGACGACGCAGGTCAACGCGATCGCTGGCCAGGCGACGTTCGCCGGACTGTCCATCAACAAGGTCGGGACGGGATACACATTGGCGGCGTCGGCCGACGGCCTCACAGGCGCCACCAGCAACGCGTTCAATATCACGTGGGCTCCGGCGCATCATTTGGCGTTCGTGGGCGCGTTCCCGCCGGCCACAGCCATGGCCGCGGGCGCGGCGCTGACCCCGAATCCGCAGGTGGAAATTCGAGACCAGTTTGACAACAAGGTCGGCGACAGCGCCGCGGCGGTGACATTGGCGTTTGGCGTGAACAACGCGGGCGCGACGCTCGGCGGCGCGTTGACGGTCAACGCGGCGAGCGGCGTGGCTACGTTCACCAACGTCACGGTGAACCGCGCCGGGACCGGCTACACCTTGACGGCGAACTCGGCCGGACTGACGGGGGCGGAGAGCGGCGCGTTCAGCATTGTCGCCATCCCCGCTCTCGCCATCGCCAAAGCCGCGGACGTGGCCGCGGGGCCTGTGGACGCGGGCGACACGATCACGTACACCATCACCTATGGCAACGCGGGCTTGGCGGCCGCGACAGGGGTGGTCATCGTGGAAACCTTGCCGGCGAACACGACTTACGTGGCATCCAGCGCGTCCAACGGCGGCGTTTACAGCGCCGCCAACAGGACGATCACCTGGAATATCGGCAACCTGCCGGCCGAGACCGTGGACCAGACCGTGACCTTCCAGGTGACGGTGGACGCATCCATGCAGGAAGGCGGAACCATCAGCAACACGACGTACACGATTGACTGCGCCGAGACCGAGGCCGTGGCA
>CAYYEE010000178.1:0-8257 GCA_964470775.1 uncultured Planctomycetota bacterium
GCGCCGAGACCGAGGCCGTGGCGGGCGCGCAGGTGGACGTGATCGTGAACGACACCAAGGCCCCGACAGCGACGCTTGTCATTCCCGACCCAGCCAAGCAGGACGCCCTCGGCCAGACGCTGCAGCGCGTGCCTGTCGGGACGGCGATACAGATTCAAGTCGCCGACGGCGGCAGCGGCGTGGCGTTCGACGGCAACACCGTGACGATTACCGTGGAAGGCGACCTTATTTACGACGGCGCGCACGAAACCGGGGAAGGCGTGTACGACACTACAGCCATGGCGCAGAAGGTGAAGGGCGTTTGCCGCCGCGCAGGCACGCGCGCCTCCTACACCTTCCTGTTCGTGCCCGCCGCGCCGTTCGGGTACGAGCAGACCGTGGACATCGTCGTGACGGCCGCGGACTTGGACGGCAACGTTATGACGCCGGCGCAGTTCCAGTTCACCACGGTGACGCGGCCCTTTGGGGCTGAGTTCAAGGTGAACAGCGGAACCGGGACGTGCAGCCGGCCGAGAGCAGTGCGCGACGCGAACAACAACGTGTGGGCCGCATGGGAGGAAGCGGGCGCCGATGGCGTGAGCAAGGTCCGTGTCGCGCGGATGCCGGCTGGCTCCACGTCGTTCGAGCCCAGCGTGGCGATTTCGGCCACGAACGGCGCGCAGCAGCGGCCCGTGCTGGCCGCGGATGGCCAGAACAACGTCTTTTTGGCGTGGCAGGACCAGCGCGGCGGCGACTGGGACATCTATTTCAGCGCATGGAACGGATTGGCCTGGTCCAACCCGGTTCGCGTGAATCAGGATGCGACCGGCGACCAGACCCACCCCTCCATTGCGTCCAGCGGGGCGGGCCCGGCGTGGATCGCGTGGCAGGACGCCCGATCCGGCGATTGGGACATCTATGTCGCCAACAGCGCGAACTGGAGTGAGACGAACGTCAACTTCTTCTCGCCGTTGGGGTCGCAGACCGAGCCAAGTGTGGCCGTTGACGCGGATGGAGTGGCTTACGTGGCGTGGACGGACGACCGCAACGCCGGCGTGTCGGGCACGGACATTTACGGCGCCACAAGCGCCGACAACTGGGTTGCCAACACAATCCTCTCCGGCGCGAACTCCAACGCCAGCCAGCCGGCTTTGGCCGCGGAAAGCGCGGGCGCGGTGTTGCACCTGTTGTTCGTGGACGACCGCGACGGCGACCCGAACGTGTATCACGGCAAGACCGGCGCGGGCGTGGCGCTCATCGCCGACGGCACGGTGGTCCGCGTGACGGACGACGCCGCCGGCGACGGCCAGGCCCCAGCCATTCTCGTGCAGGGCGCGGGAGCTGACGCCAAGGTGTTCGCGGTCTGGCAAGACCTTCGCAACGGCGTCGCCGACAGCGACATCTACTTCGCCGAGACAGGCTCTGGCTTCGAGAACAGGACGAACGTGCTGGTGACGCCTCTGCCGGCCAGCACGGCCCAGACGCTGCCGGCGCTGGTTCTGGATGAGCGCGATCAGCCGCTCGTGATCTTCGCGCAGGCGGGCAAGGACATCTATGGCGCGGGCGCGCAGGCTTATACGAACGCGAGGACGCTGGACGTTGACGCGGCCGCGGGCGGCTCGCTGGCGCCCAACGCGACGCAGCCGGGCATCGACGTGCCGGCCAACAGCACGGCCATGAACGTGGAGATCACGATTGGCGAACTCGTGAACCCGCCGCAGCCTCCGGCCCACTCGATCGGCGTTCCCTACGTCTTCCTGCCGAGCGGATTGACGTTCGCCCAGCCAGTCACGATCAGCATACCGGTGACGGTTGCCCAGATGGCCGGCCTCGCCGCTCCTTACCACGTTTACTGGTATGACGAGGCGCTGGAGCAGTGGAGCGAGGAAGGGATCAGCGACGTTCAGTACGACTCCGTCAACCATCTGCTCACGTTCAAGACGACGCACTTCACCGGCTTCTGGCCGGGCGGCAGCGTGGCCGGCGGCGGCGGTGGTGGCGGCGGCGGCGGGTGCTCGATGTCGGGTTCCGCTCCCAGCGACTGGACGCTGCTCCTCCTGCCCTACGTGGCGGCGCTGGCGCTGCTGATGCGCCGCGCGGTTCGCGCCCGGCGCTAGGGCGCTGACGCGCTTGCATGTGTCAGTCGTTCATTGAGGCTTTTATGGCTCTGGCCGGCCCTCGCGGCCGGCCAGAGCGTTTTAGCCCGGTCCAGGCTGATTGCGGCGCGCATGAGGACGCCGGGACTTGGAATGTGATTTGTCTTGTTGTACCATTGCCGCCTGGACTGAAGCGGCGCATTGGCCGCGCCAGAGACTGCGCTGCTGGCGCGTTGGAGAAGGCCGCCGAACACCGGGCGGTTTCTTTGTGGCCTTGTGGTTCGAGTCGCGGAACGGCATCTGATGATCTGGTATCGTCTGTTTGTAGCCGTGGCGCTGGTGGGGATGTGCTGCTGCGCATGCGCCGGCCGCTCGCACACCGCGGGTCTTCAGGGCCCCTTGGCGCTGCCTGAGGAACGGCTGGAGAGGCGGCCCGTTGACGACGCGATTGAGGCGGCGAGGCGGGACGCGCTGGCCCATGAGATCGCCAGGGCCGTCAGCCCCGCGGAGGCCCCGTCGGCCGCGCCGGGGGCGGCTGCTCATGCCGCATCTGTGGACAAGAAAGCGCCCGATCCCGACTGCAAGCTCTCTCTTGCGGAGATCGTCTCGCGGGCGCTGTTGGCGAACCGGCGTCTGCTCGACGCAAAGGACAGCGTTGAAACGGCGCGGCTGTCCGTCGTTGCGGCCGAAGCGCAGTTCGAGTTGAAGATCATGCCGCTCGCTTCCGCTGGCGTCTACGGCGCTTCAGGCTCCAATACCTCCAGCACGATCGGCAGCGGCGTGAAGCTGGAGAAGAGACTGCCTCAGGGCACGGTCGCCTCCGTGACACCCAGCGTGTACCGCACCGGCGGCGATTACACGAGTTCCGTTGGGTTCTCCGTCACGCAACCGCTGCTGCGCGGCCTGAGCGCTGAATACAACCTTTCAGGCGTGCACGGCGCGCAGTTCGCGTCCAGGACTGCCCAGCGCATGTTGTTCCTGAGCCGGGTGGATACCGTCCTCTCTACGGTCGTCGCGGTCTACGAGATCGTGCGCCAGCGCGAGACGCTTCGCTTGTGCGAGGAGTCGGCCGCGCGTTTGAAAGGCCATGCCGAGGCGGCGCGGGCCAAGGAGGGCATTGGGCTGGCCGGGCCGAT
Organism: uncultured Planctomycetota bacterium; assembly: GCA_964470775.1. Classification (GTDB taxonomy): domain Bacteria; phylum Planctomycetota; class Brocadiia; order CAIUPP01; family CAYYEE01; genus CAYYEE01. The sequence continues at coordinate 3,212 of CAYYEE010000178.1, forward strand.
TGACACTTACCGAGCGACGATCCAGCTCAAGCAGGCGGAGGACGCGTTGACGCAGGCCAGAGAGGCCCTGCGCGACGCTCAGGACAACCTGCGCCTGATTCTGGCGCTGCCTCTGGACAAGAAGATGGAGGTCGAGGCGCCGCTTTCCTACACACCCGTGCGAGTGAGCGAGGATGAGGCGGTGCGCACGGCTCTGGCCAATCGCGTTGAGCTGGACCAGGCGGCCGACACTGTTCGTGAGGCGGAGAGGAACAGCCGTGTGGCCAAGCACGGCATGTTGCCCGAGCTGAACCTTGTCCTCGACTACACTCGCACAGGTCAGGACGCCAACTTCGGCCAGAGCGCCAAGCTCGACAGCGACGCGTGGGGCATGAGTCTGAGCGGCACGACGGACCTTTGGAGGACGGCTGAGCGGGCAGCTTACGCGCAGAGCATGGTAGCGCTTCAGGCTGCGTACCGTTCGCAGGAGCTGAGGCGCGACGAGGTCGCGTTGCAGGTCAAGCGTGAATTGGGCGCGCTGAGGCGGTCCGAGCAGCGCATCGCCATCCAGCAGGAGCAGATTCGCCAGGCGGAGGGCCAGATGGAGCTGGCGCGCGTGAAGTTCCAGCGGGGGTTGGCCAACAACTTTGACGTGATCGAGGCGGAAACCGAGTTGAGGCGCGCGCAGACAAGCCTGGTCTCGGCCGTCGTTGACTACATTGCGGGCTCGTTCCGGTTCCGGGCGGCCCTTGGAACCCTGATTCAGAAGCCTGGGGTTGGAGAATGAACCTGGTCCGATGGACTGCGGCGGTTGTTTTGGCTGGGGTGGCGGCCGCCGTTCTCAAGCCCGGCCGCGAGGCGCCGCGTGAGGCGCCGACGCTGACGGCGCCTGTGGAGCGCCGCGGCTTCGCGATTGTGACGCGGGCCGCTGGCGAGCTGGACGCCGCGAATGCCGTCTGGCTGACCAGCGAAGCCACGGGAGATTCGTGCAAGATCGTGTTCCTTGTCGCGGACGGGAAGCAGGTGGAGAAGGGTGAGGTGGTGGCGAGGCTGGACCCCGCGACCTTCAAGGATCGCGTGGCCCGCCTCAGCTCGGAGCTGGCCGAGGCGAGGGCCTTGGAGTGGGCGCTGGAGCAGTCGCTCGAGTTTGAGAAGAACCAGGCGGATAAGGAGTTGAAGACGGCCGAGTATGAGGCGCGTGTGGCCGAGCTTGACCTGGTTCGCTTGGAGAAGGGAGACGGCCCCTTCGAGCTGGCCAGGCTGGAAAGCGCCATGCTCAAGGCCAAGCGCGAGTATGAGGAGAAGTCCGGCTACCTCGACGACTTGGAGAAGCTGAAGGAGCGAGGCTTTGCCAATCCCGCCGAGATCGCTCAGGCCCGGAACCGCGCCAGCGAACTGAAGCAGACCTACGACGCTGCGCGGCAGCAATGGGAGAACTACAAGTCGTTCTCCCTGCCGGCCATGCTGGAAAAGGCGCGCGCAGGCGTGGAGAGGTCGCGGACCGCCATTGACCAGGCGCGCACAGGCGGCGGCTTCCGCGTGGGCAAGGCCATGGCCGCGCTGCGCCAGGCGCGCCAGACGGCGGAGAGGACGGCCGCGTCGCTCAAAGAAGCGCAGGCGGAACTGGAGCGCTCGGTGATCCGCGCGCCCATCGCCGGCATGGCCGTGCTGCCAACCGGCTTCTTTCTCACCGAGTCTCGCAAGCCGCGCGTGGGCGACTCTGTCTTCATGAACCAGCCGCTCGTCTATCTGCCGGACACGTCCAGGATGCTCGTGAACACGCTCATCCGCGAGGCGGACCTGCACAAGGTCTCGCCGGGTTCCCCCGCGGTCGTTTGCGTGGACGCCTACCCGGACCTTCGGCTGAAGGGGAAGGTTGCCTCGATCGGAGCGCTGGCCAGCCGTGTGTCTCAGGCCTCAGGCAAGTGGTTCCAGGTTCGGCTGGACCTGGACGAAGGCGACGCCAGGCTCAGACCTGGCATGTCGGCGCGCGTTGAGATTGATTGCGGCAGGGTGGCCGACGCGCTGTGCGTTCCCGTGCAATCGCTTTTCGGCGCCGGCCGGAAGCGGATATGTTATGTTCAGAAAGGCGGAAGCTTCGTAGAGCGCGAGGTGGAGGTAGGCCGGCGAAATGAGGAATGGGCCGAGGTGGTCAGCGGTTTGGAGGAGGGCGAGAGGGTCGCGCTTTCCCTGCCGCCGGAGCCGGCCATCGCTTCCGCGGCTGGCGGCCGGAGCAGACCGTGAGTTCGGCTTGCCCGATCGCTGAAGTGCGCGACGCCGCCAAGGTCTATGAACGGGGCGGGTCGAGGGTCGCCGCGTTGACCGGGGTGACGCTGGCCGTGGAGAAGGGTGAGTTCCTGGGGGTGATGGGCCCTTCGGGATCGGGCAAGTCTACGCTGCTGCACATCCTTGGGTGTCTGGCCAGGCCCACGTCGGGAAGCTGCTTCCTTGAGGGGCGGGAGGTGTCAGGGCTTGGCGATCGCGAGCTCTCCCGGCTGCGCGCGGAGAGGATCGGTTTCGTGTTCCAGACCTTTTCCCTCATCCCCCAGTGCTCGGCGCTGGAAAATGTCGCCATGCCTTTTCTCTATCATTCCGCGGCGCGGAAGGAGGCGCTGCTGAAGGCTGGGGCAGCGCTGGACCGTGTGGGGCTGTGGGAACGCAGAGACCACCGGCCGACCGAGCTCTCGGGCGGCGAGATGCAGCGCGTCGCCATCGCGCGCGCCCTGGCGGGCAACCCGTCTCTGATTCTGGCGGACGAGCCAACGGGCAATCTGGACCCGGTGTCGGCGCAGGGCGTGCTGGACGTGCTGACTGGCCTGAACAAGCAGGGGGCGACGATTGTCCTCGTGACGCACGACCAGAAAGTGAGTTCGCGCTGTGGCCGCGTGGCGCGGCTGCGGGCAGGGCGGCTGTGCGAAGAGGGCGCGCCATGAGACCCGAGATCATATCGGCCGCGTGGCAGGCCTTACGGATGCACAGGCTGCGCAGTCTGCTGAGCGTGGTTGGGGTGACGCTGGGTGTCGTGGCCGTGGTGGCCATGCTCTCCATCGCCGAGGGCGCGCGGCAAGAGGCCATCGAGCAGATCGCGCAGCTTGGGGCTGACAACCTCATCGTTCGCCCGTCTGCTCGCGAATCTGCGCAGGGCGATGAGAATGAGGCGGCTTTCCTCTCCACCGAGGACGCAGAGGCCATCCTGCGCGGCGTGCCTGGCGTGCGCAGGACCGCGCCGCTCCTTGGCGCCGGGGCGCCCGGGCTGCATGGAGGGCTCGCCGTGGCGTGGTTTTGCGTTGGGCCCGAGTTCGCCTTGATAAAGGGGCTCGAACTGGCGGAGGGCAGGTTCCTGGCGCCGGATGATGTTGCCAGCAGGGCGCTGGTCTGCGTGGTGGGCGCCAGCGCACGCAGGGCGCTTGGCGCCGAGGGGAGGCTGGGCGGGCGCGTGTCCTGGGCTGACCGCGAGTACACGATCGTGGGCGTCTTGGCCAGCCGCGACAAACCGTCTTCTGGCCGCGGTGTGGCCGCGGCGCTCGACACTAACGCCGCCATCTTCGCGCCATTCGGCGCCGACGCAGGGGCTGAGACCATCGGCGGGGAGACTCGCGCCGGTGAGATCTGGGTTCAGCTTGAGAGAGATTGCCCTCCTCACGCGGCGGCCGCGGCCATTCGCCGGCTGGTGTCGTCGCGCAAATCCAGGGAGGACGCGTGCGAGGTGGTCGAGCCCTTGGAGCTGCTGCGGCAGCAGCAGGCGTCTCGCCGGTTGTTCAATCTCGTTCTTGGGCTGATTGCCGGCGTTTCGGTGGTGGTTGGCGGCATCGGCATCATGAACACCATGCTGGCCAGTGTGTCAGAGCGGAAATCTGAGATCGGCGTTCGGCGCGCTGTCGGCGCCACGCGGGGAGACATCGCCGCCCAGTTCCTGTTCGAGGCGGCTCTGCTCACGATGTTTGGCGGCGTGGCAGGGGTGGCGGTGGGGTGGGTGGCTTCGTGGTGGATAGGCGCATGGACAGGATGGCGGACGGGCATTGCGCCATGGGCTGTGGCGCTGGCGTTGGGCATGGCGGCGCTTGCCGGGCTGGCGGCTGGGGCGTATCCTGCAACGCGAGCCGCGCGTCTGGACCCCATCGAGGCTTTGCGGGGGGAGTGAAATGGGCGGGGCGCTGCCGGGCTTGTCTGCCCAGAGGAGCGGCACGCGCATTGCAGAACCTCCGCGGTTGCAGAGCGTCTAATAGTGGGTGGATTGTCCGGTGGCGCGTGTGTCTGCGCGTGGTTCGCGCGCGGGGTTGGAGCACATTCGCCCATCCGCCGCAAAACTAGGCGCTGGTTGAATTTGGCTTGTTCCTGCGGCGCTCCGCGTGATATGATAATCTGAATGCCGGGGTGAGGTTTTCCGGAGCATGGGGTGTGATGAGGAAGGTCGTCTGGGTCTTGAACCTCGTACTGGTCGGGCTGCTGGGCTTCCTGGCGGCTGACCTAAGGGACGGCAGCGCGCGGCCAGCGCCTGGCGTTGAGGGGGCTTCTGCGCCTCAGAAGAAGCCGGGGCTCTTTTCGGCCAGCGGCCGTGTGAGCGTTCAGGACGCCGCCTCTATCATCCGGCGCAACGTCTTCGGCGTGAAGCCTTCGGGCTCGGCCAAGCCGCCGCCGCAGGAACTCGCCGCAGGAGGCGCTCCAGAGGCCAAGCCTGCGCCGCTTCGCCTTCGTCTTGTGGGTACCATCGCCGGTCCGCCCGATTTTGCCCGCGCCGTGATCGAGGACCTCTCCCTGAAGACGCAAGACATGTACAGGATTGGCGCTGTGATTCAGGGAGCGGCGATCGTGGGGATTGAGCGCAACCGCGTGGTGTTGAACGTGGGAGGGCGCAAAGAAACGCTGGAGGTTTCGCTGACGGCGGACGCGGGGCCGCCGCCTGTGGCGGGTCCGGGCCAGGAGAAGGCCAGGGCCGCGCTTGAGCACATGGGAGAGGCCGTGCGGCCAGCGGGCGACGGCCGGTTCGCGGTCGACCGATCCAAGCAGGCCAGATGGGCCGAAGCCGTGGCCTCGCTTATGAAGACCGTGAAGCTGGAGCCTTACACG
>CAYYEE010000179.1:0-8204 GCA_964470775.1 uncultured Planctomycetota bacterium
ACGCCGGCGGACATCGAGGCGGCGGCCGCGGTTATCAAGCGCGCGGGCATGCCGCTGCAGACGTGCTTTGTGGTCGGGTTGCCGGGGAGCACGTTCGCGGCGGAGATGGACTCGTTGCGGCTGGCCAAGCGCTTGAAGCCCGAGATCGCGTACTGGAACATGTTCCTGCCCCACCGGGGCACGAGGGCGCGGGAGTGGTTCGTGGAGCACGGGCGCATCTATGAAGAGCGCGACGTGTTCAGCCTGCCCGACTACAACCTCGACTTCACGCTGCCGCCCACGGAGACGCCCGAGTTCAGCCGCGAGGACCGCATCCGCGCTTGGCTGAAGTGCGTGCTGGAGACGGCGTCGTTCCGCACCACGCCGGGCGTCATCGCCAAGGCGGTGGTTTTGGCGTGCCGCTACAGGCTGTGGAGCAGCGTGCCGGTGATGATGGCGGCCGTTCCCCGCAAGCTGGCGATTTATGTGAAGCTGCTGGCCAGCCGGTCGCTGGCGCGCCAGACCCGCAGCCGGGCCGGCCGGAAGGCGGCGAGCGCGGCATGAACGACGAACTCCTGCTCAGGTACCTGCGGCTCTACTGCTACGCGCCTTCTCTGGGCTACTGGCGCTCGTTCGAGGCGGAGCGCATCAGGGGGCTGCGCCTGGAGGAGCCGATCCTGGACCTGGGCGTAGGCGACGGGTCTTTCTGCCATTCGCTGGGCTTGCAGGCGCGGGTGACAGGCATCGACATCAGCCGGCGGGCTCTACGCCGGATGCGGCGGTTCTGGCCTGTGGAGCGCGTGGCGCAGGCCAGCGCCTGCCAGCTGCCGTTCGCGGACGGTTCGTTCAAGACGGTGCTCTCCAATTGCGTGTTGGAGCACATCCCGGCCATCGGCGTGGCGCTGGACGAGATGTGCCGTGTGCTGGCCGTGGATGGGGCGGCGGTGATCTCCGTGCCCGGCGAGATGGCGGATCGGTGGGGAGAGGGGCGGCGGGGCTTTGGCCGGTACCGCGCGCGGGTGGGCCACCGCAACGTTTGGACGGCGGACCAGTGGGCTCGGGAGCTGGCGCGTCGCGGACTGCGTTCGGAGACAGTGTCTCCCTACATGAGCCGCGCCGAGTATGACAGGTTCCTTGATCTGGACATGCTGCTGAACCGGCCGCTGGCGGGCCGGCTGCTGTCTGGGGCGATGCTGGCCGCTGGGCTGTCGGGGCTGCGCGGGCCGCTGGCAAGGCGGCTGGCGAAGCGACTTTCGCCCGAAAGGGCCATCGCACCGAGCCCGGAGGGAGCAGGCCTTTTCATTGTCGCCCGAAAAGGGAGGAGCGCTGTATGACCGCCGCGTGGAAATGGGCGCTGTTGGCGCTGGCGACTGCCGTGAACGTGGCTGCGCAAGGGTTGCTGCGTTATGCCTTTGCCAAGGTCCAGACGCCGAGCGGGGGCTGGCCGGGCGCGGGCGAATTGGGGCGCCTTGCCGCGACGCCGGCGGCCTGGGCGGGCTTGTCGCTGCAGGGCGCGGGTTTCGTGCTCTGGCTAGCGGTCATCTCGCGCATGGAGCTGACCTACGCGTTCCCGCTGTCGGGCGCGTTGTTCACCCTGCTCATGTTCGTCCAGGGCGCCTATGTGCTGCAAGAGGCCGTGACGCCGATGCGCATCGCGGGCGCGGTCCTCATCGTGGCAGGGGCGGCGCTGGTGGGGCGCAGCGGGTGAGGCGGGTCTTCAGACCTGGGGCGGCTTTGGCGCGGCGGCCATCGACCGCAGGACGTTCAACGTGGCTTCGACGGCTTGCGCCCATGTCCACGGCTTCCGGATGAGGGCGGGCGGGGCGCTGTTTTCCAGGGCCGCGAGCAACTGGCCGGGGTCTCTAAAGTCGATCTGCGCTTCGGGCGGGACCCCGATCTCGGTGAAGACGTCCAGCCGCGAACAGATGATCTTCTTGCCGCGCTGGATGGCCTCCACGACCGGGAGGCCGAACCCCTCGAACTCCGTAGGGAAGACCACGGCTTCCGCGTTGGCGTAGAGACTGTCGACGACCTCGGGCGTGACAAACCCCATGTGGATGACGTCGCCGGCGATGCCAAGCTGGCCGATGAGGCGGCGGAGCCGCCGCCAGTGCCCCGTGCGCTGTCCGGTGAGCACGAGTTTGCGGCCGACGCCGCCTCGGCGGCGCAAAGCGGCGAAGCTTCGGAACAGCGTGGCGTGGCCTTTGTGGGGGAAAGTGGCCGCCGGGAAATAGAGATAGGGGCCCTGGACTTCCGGAGGGGCGGTGGGGCCGCGGGACGCGGGCGGCGAGACGCCAAAGGGAATGGCGACCACCTTGCCGGCCGGGATGCCGGCGCGCTCGATGAGCATACGGCGGGTGAACTCGGAGATGGCGATGACGCGGCCGGCGCGGGCCAGGCTGCGGGGATAGACGCACGCCCGGAAGGCGCGGTCGAAGAGGCTGAAATAGCGCGGCAGAACCAGGTGTTGCACATCGAGGGCCTGGAGGACGCAGGGGGCGGCGATGCGCTTGGGGAAGATGGACTGCTGGGGGAAGTAGGCGACGTCGGGGGCGACATCAGCGAAGAGCCGCTCGGCGGCGAGGCAGCGCCATGGGGAGAAGGCTTCGAGGATTCGGGCGGTCACGACAGCGCGGTCGGACATGTCCAGTACGGCGCGTTGCAGACCGGGCGCGGGCAGGACGCCGGCGTTGCCTCGGTGTTCAACGACGATGACTTCATCGGCGCCCTTGGCGGCGCCAGCGTGAGCGAGGAGCTGGCGCAGGTAGGTCTCCACGCCGCCGACGCAAGACGGACGGAAGTTGAGGAGGCTGATGGCGATTCGCACAGCGTCCGCCTCCGCGGGCGACTCAGACCTTGGTCTTCTGCCGCAAGTACTTCATCAAACCGCCAGCGTCGATGATGCCGCGAATCTCGGGCGGGAAGGGGGGGATGGTGAAGGTCTTGCCTGCGCCGGGCGCGGTCACTTTGCCCGCGGCCAGGTCCACGGTGACGGCGTCGCCCTGCTTGAGGACATCCACCGCGCCCGGACACTCGATGATGGGCAGGCCGACGTTGATGGCGTTGCGGTAGAAGATGCGGGCGAAGGAGCGGGCGATGACGCACGAGACGCCGGCGGCCTTGATGGCGATGGGGGCGTGCTCGCGCGAGGAGCCGCAGCCGAAGTTGTGGCCGCCGACGATGATGTCGCCGGGCTTGACGTTCTTGACGAACTGGGTGTCGGCGTCTTCCATGCAGTGCTTGGCCAGCTCGGCGGGGTCGCTGGTGTTCAGATAGCGGGCGGGGATGATGGCGTCGGTGTCGATGTTATCGCCGAATTTGTGAACCTTGCCGGTCATGGGTTGTCCACCTCTTTCTGCTGCGGTTATGCGGCGCCGACGACGTCGGCGGGATGGGTGATGGCGCCGGTGACGGCGGAAGCGGCGGCGACGGCCGGGCCGCACAGGCAAACCTCGGATTTGGGGTGGCCCATGCGGCCGACGAAGTTGCGGTTGGTGGTGGCCAGGGCGCGCTCGCCCGCGGCGAGGATGCCCATGTGTCCGCCCAGGCACGGGCCGCACGTCGGCGTGGAAACAGCGGCCTCGGCCTCGATGAAGATATCGAGCAGGCCTTCCTTCATGGCCTGCTGATAGATGGCCTGCGTGGCGGGGATGACGATGAGGCGCACCGTGGCCGCGGTCTTGCGGCCTTTGAGGATGCGCGCCGCGACGCGGAGGTCCTCGATGCGGCCGTTGGTGCATGAGCCGATGACGACCTGGTCGATCTTCATGCCGCGGCATTCCTCGACCGGCTTGACGTTTTCGGGCAGGTGGGGCAGAGCCACGAGGGGGCCCATGCCGTTGACGTTGAACTCGGTGACCGCGGCGTAGACCGCGTCTACGTCGCTGAAGAACTCGCGCGCCGGGCGCAGGCCGCGGCCCTTGACGTAGGCGCGGGTGATGTCGTCGGCCTCGATGACGCCGGCCTTGGCGCCGGCCTCGATGGCCATGTTGCACAGGGAGAGGCGGTTGTCCATGTCCAGCGCGTGGATGGCGGGACCAGTGAACTCCATGGCGCGGTACAGGGCGCCGCTGACGCCGATCTTGCCGATGGTGTGGAGGATGAAGTCCTTGCCGCCGGTCCAGGGACCGGGCTTGCCGGCGAAGATGAACTTCATGCTGTGAGGCACGCGCAGCCAGACCTTGCCCGAGGCCATGGCCGCGGCCAGGTCGGTGCTGCCCACACCGGTGCTGAAGGCGCCCAGGGCGCCGTAGGTGCAGGTGTGGCTGTCCGCGCCGATGATCAGGTCGCCGGGCACGACGATGCCTTGCTCGGGCAGCAGGGCGTGCTCCACGCCCATGCGGCCGACCTCGAAGTAGTGCTTGAGGCCGTGCTTGCGGGCGAAGTCGCGGAGCTGCTTGGCCTGGTCCGCGGACTTGATGTCCTTGTTGGGCGTGAAGTGGTCGGGCACCAGCACGACGCGCTCGGGGTCGAAGACCTTGGTGAAACCGTGGGCCTCGAATTCCTGGATGGCGATGGGCGCGGTGATGTCGTTGCCCAGGCAGATGTCCACATTGGCCATGATGAGCTGGTCGGGCTGGACGGCGTCGGCGCCGCAATGGGCGGCGAGGATTTTCTGACTGATCGTCATTCCCATGGGATCGAGGCTCTCCTGTGTCAGCCGGCAATGGCGGCGGACGCGGCGATGCGTCCGCCGGAGCGCGTGCGTCCGGCCGCGAACGGCGCGCCGGCGCAAGAACGAATTATAATACGAGATGGACGGGCGCGGCGCAACGTGGGCGGGGCGCGGGGAACGATTCCCGCAGCCCAGCGGCCTGCGGGGCAACGCCTTGCCGCTCTTGCATTGACGCGCCCTTGATGGACGCATTGGCCGGCTGGCGCGGCGCGGTGGGGCTTCCGACTACAGCCAATCGACGCCCAACAGCTTGCACAGGTCGGCCAACGGCGCGGTGTTGTCGCCGTAGGAGACGATGTAGTGCTGGGCCAGGACCTTCTGGGCGAAGGTCTCCATGGGCTCGTCGAGGCGGATTTGCAGGCTGGGCAGTTGCGGGGCGGGCGGCGCCCAGCCGGCCTCTTCCCAGGCGAAAGGCGTCGTGGCTTCGCCTGTGACGGCGTGGATGGCGTAGCGGCCCGCGCCGCAGGCGAGGCGGGCGATGGTGACGCGGCCGGTCTTGACCTTGGACACGTTGAGCAGGCCCTCGCCGAACTGGCCGAACGCGGTGGGCATGACCTTGACCGGGCCGTCCACGACCTCGGGCGGCACGTAGTCGGGCGCGCCCATGAGCACGCCGTCTTCGAGGAACTCGTAGAACTCGAGATAGGCGCCGATCTGACCGGTCAGATAGCGAATCATGAGCTGCGTCACGGAGCCGGGCGCGTCGTTCTCGGGGATAGTGGGGATGTTCGCGCCTTCGTGGATCATCATGAAGACTCCGGCCGGCGCGAACTGGAAGAGCTTCTTGACGCCGTCCACGTCCACGAGCGAAACCGCGTCGTAGCCGCGTTCGTGAATCTTGGCCTTGAGAGCGAGATAGAGTTTGACGGCGTTTTCGACCGTTCCGGGCTTAGGGGCTTTGACGAACTGCCAGCGCTTGCGCACGGCGCCGGCCTCGCGCGCGATCTCGGCGGGGTCGAGCTTGTCCATGGCCTGGGCCATCTCCAGCATCTCGAAGTGCTCGATCTCGGGTCCGACGCGGGCCTTGAGCGATGCGCCGTCGTACAACGTGCCGTAGAGCCGCATGTCGCGATAGCCCATCATGCCGATCCTGGCGTCGCGCAGCAGCGCCGCGGCGCGGGCCGCTCGGGCGAAGCTCATGATCTTGTCGAGCTGGGGGGGCTTGTCCTTGTAGGTGACAACGTACTTGAAGCGATAGCCCATGTCCTCCAAGGGCCGGCGCAGGGCGGTCGTGCCGGCCTGGTCGGCGGTGGTGACGAAGCGGCCGCCCTCGTTCCAGCCGCTGAGGCCCCAGAGCAGGATGGGCAGGTGTTTGAAGGGTTCGAGAACGTTGATGACCGCGTGGGAGGGAATCCAGCCGGCGACGCAGGCGATGAGCAGATCGAAGCCGCCGGCGGCGAGCTCCTTGCGCGCGCGAGCCACGCCGGCGCCGGCGGGGTCGTCGCTGACAGGCGCGGTGTGGACCAGCTCAAGGCCTTGTGCTTCGAGCAGTCGGCGGGCTTCGTCGCAGCGGCGGACGATGAGTTCGCGGGGCGTGTTCACTTCGCCGAAGCCGACAAAACCGGCTCGTATTTTTCGCATGGGCTCGCTCCTTTTCAGCGCAGGTCTCTTGCGGCTTTCTGAAGGCTCTGAAATCGCTGGTACACGGCTTCGTAGCCGGCGGCGGAAGCATCAAGCGCCACGCGGCGGCGCACGCGCGTCATTTCCTTTGCGGCGGCGGCGAGCGACGGGAAGATACCCGCTGCTGCGAAGGCGATGGCGGCGGTTCCCAGGCCGGCGGCCTCTTCGCAGTCCATGACCAGGAGGTCCCTGCGGCAAACTTCGGCCATGATGCGCAGCCAGAGGTCGCTGCGCGCGGCGCCGCCCAGGACGCGGACCTCATGGACCGGCACGCCGATGGCGTCGAGCATCTCGATGTTCTCGCGCAGCATGAAGGCCACGGCTTCCAGGATGGCGCGGACCATGTGGCCGCGGCCGTGGGCGAGGGTGAGGCCCAGGAACGCGCCTCTGGCGTGCGAGTCGGGGGCTGGGCCGAAGGCGCCGCAGAGGTGGGGGAGCATGGTCAGCCCGTCGCAGCCGGGCGGGACGGGCGCGGCTTCCTCGATGAGCGAGGCGTAGTCCTGGCCGCCGCCAAAGGCGTCGCGGAACCAGCGCAGGACCATGCCCGCCGTCGGGACCCAGGGCATGAGGACATAGCGGTCCGGCAGCGCGTGGGCGTAGAGGCCGGCGCGCTTGAGCGGATCGTAGGCCGGCCGGTCGAGCGTGGCGCACAAGGCCAAGGCCGCGCCGACGCAGGCGGTGACCACCCCGGGCGTCATGTTGCCCGCGCCCACGGCCGCGGCGATCTGGTCAATGGGCGACGTGGTCACGGGCGTGGCGGGGCTGAGACCGGTGTCGCGCGCGGCGGCGTCGCTGATGAAGCCGGCGATCTCGCCGGAGGTCTTGAGCTCGGGGAGTTGTTCGGGCGAAACGCCGAGGGCGCGCAGCATGTCGGTCCACCAGTCGGCGGCGACGAGGTCGTAGTAGAGCGTGGAAGGGCAGAGCGCGCGGTCCGTGGCGCAGCGACCCGAGAGGCGGTGGATGAGGTAGTCTTCGACGAGCAGGAACTTGTGGGCGCGGCGGAATGTGTCGGGCTCGTGGTCACGGAGCCAGGCGATGCGGGTGGCCGTCCACGTGGGGACCATCTCTTGCTGGCCGGTCCGGCGGTAGACCTCTTCTGGACTGAACGCTCGGCTCAGGGCCGCGGCCTCGGCGCGGGAGCGGTTGTCGAGCCACACGATGGCGGGGCGCAGTAGGCGGCCTTCGCGGTCGAGGACGATGAGCGTCTCGCCCTGGCTGGTGACGCCGGCCGCGGCGACGTCCTTGGGGTTGGCCTTGGAAGCGGCCAGGACGGCGCGGATCGCCTTGGCCGCGGCTTGCCAGTAGGTCTCCGGGTTCAGCTCCACGAGGTCCACGCCTGGCTTGAGGAGCGTGTACTCCTGGGCATGTGACGCGACGAGCGCGCCGGAGGCGTCGAAGAGCAAGGCCTTGATCGAGGTCGTGCCAGCGTCCAGCGCAAGGGCCAGGGGCATGTTCTCATTCGCTCCAGAGCCGGTTGACGGCCTTGACCGTGCGCTCGACCAGGACGTCGCCGCCGTCGGGGCCCACGACGCCGTTGATGACGAGCGCGCCATAGCCGCCGCCGGCCACGGCGCGCCGCGTGGGCAGGTAGCCCAGGCTGTCGCAACTCAATTGGATCAGGAAGGTCTGGCTGGCTTTGCTGCGCGCTTTGATGCGCTGGCCGTAGTCAAGGTACAGCTCGAAGGGGTTGGTGGCGAAGGCGACGCCGCCCAGGCGCAGGGCGTGCAGCTCGACGACCGGGTCGGGCGCGGCGTTCTGCGTTTCATAGCGTTTGACTACGGCCTCGTTATTGCGGATGAGGACGAAGTCGTGGAGCTTGCTGTCGTAGGGGCCGGGGCCGCCTTTGCGCTCGTTGGCCTTTATCTGCGCGACGAAGCGGCTGAACGCGGCGCGAGGGAGCGGGATCGACGTCTCGGCCAACTGCTACACC
>CAYYEE010000180.1:0-8183 GCA_964470775.1 uncultured Planctomycetota bacterium
TGGGAGCAACAGCAGCAAGCGGCCGAGCGCCAGCGCGAAGCTGACCGCAAAGCCCAACACCAGACCATAGGCCAGGATGGACCAGAACTTGATGAGAACGCCCGCCGCCGCGAGAGGGAAGGACGAAGGCCACTCGCCCGCGCACAGGAACTGCCGAACCTGGCCGAAATCGCTGCCCATGGCCCAGCCGCCCACCCACAGCGGCGCCCAGATGGACAGCATGGCCACCAGCGCCACGAACGCAATGCAAACCACGCCATAGGCGCCCCCCACCAGCGTGTACCAGATGTACCGCCACGGCTTCTGATACACGTAGGAATACGAGCGGCTGATCGCGTCAAAAGCGTCCGTCCCCTCCACCATGATCGTCGGCCCCATCATGCACCCGCCAAACAGCCAGCCGATCAGGATCAGCGTGAAGAACAGCCCCGCGAAGATGGCCACCGGGAAGAACACGCCCACAGCCAGAGGCCCCAGCCATGGAATGCGCGCCAGAAAACCCACGACCGCCACGGCCAGCATGATCAGAACCATGAAGATCACCGGCGCCAGCGGCGCGCAAAACATGGACAGCCGCTTCTTGGCCGCGAACTCCCACCCCTCGCGGAACGACGCCACTTCATCGCGCGTCACCTGCAGCGCGCACAACCTCAACAGCGGCCCCCCGAACAGCGCCCACGCGTAGACCACCACCACGAACCACACCGCCAACAGAAACCCACGCACAAGCCACTGCCAGTACGACCAGCCGCCGCGCGTCTCCCACCACGCCTTCACCCCCGCGCACAACTGCGAACGCCCCGCCAGGCGCTCCGGCAGCGACATCGGAGAGCTGACGTCCACGCACGCCTTCGCCACGGCCACGCACTCCCCCGCCGGATGCCGGATGGCCGTCGCCAGGCTCTGGCGCAGCGCCGAATCCGGACTGGCCATCAGCCCCACCGGCAGCATCAGCAGAAAAATCGCCACAAAGGCCCAGATCATGCCCAACAGCATCTTCTTGGGGTCCAGAGCGATGCGGAAGCTCAGGAACAGATCCCGCCAGTCTTGCCGTAGTTCGCGCATGTTTTGGAACCCTCCGTCTCTAGGGGTTGGAGCCCGCGCCCGACATGGACGGTGTGAAGTATAGGCGGGGCGCTGGGCGGTGTCAAGGCAAAGGAAATGCGTGAGTTGCGCGATCTGCGGGCCTTTGCGCCCGGCCGCGGCCATTTCCTATCGGCCGGCCGGCCGTCTCACGGAGAACGGCCCCGACACGCCCCTTCTCCGCCCCCCGCGGCACGCCGTCAAGGGCGCTCCCAAACCGCCTCACGCCACCGCTTCGCCGCGCCTCCGCCATTGAACCCCGTCCCCGCCCAGGGTATCCTTTCCTGTGTGCTTCCCCCCTTCTCAGGCGCAGCCATGGACATCCAAACCTTTCTCGACCGCCTCAGCCGCGAACGGTTCTACGACGGCCAAATCTGCCACGTCAGGACCATCCCCGCACGCCCCCCCCAGTTCAAAGACCTGCAAGGCGGCCTCACCCCTGCCTTGGAAAAAGCCCTCCACCGGGCCGGCGTCAAACGCCTCTACACCCACCAAGCCAGCGCCATCGAGCATCTGCGCCAGGGCCGCAACGTCGTCGTCGTCACCGGCACCGCCAGCGGCAAGACCCTCTGCTACACCATCCCTATCGTCGAGACCCTCGCCGCCCAGCCCCTCGCCACCGCCCTCTGCCTCTTCCCCACCAAGGCCCTCACCCAGGACCAGCTCCGCGCCCTCAGCCGCTTCCAGAACGAGGACGAAGGCCTCAACTTCCTCGCCGGCGCCTATGACGGCGACACCCCCCCCACCCTCCGCCGCCAGCTCCGCGACAGCGCCAGCGTCATCCTCACCAACCCCGACATGCTCCACACCGGCATCCTCCCCAACCACGCCTCGTGGAACCGCTTCCTCGCCCACCTCAAATACGTGGTCATTGACGAAATCCACGCCTACCGCGGCGTGTTCGGATCCCACCTCGCCAACGTCCTGCGCCGCCTGCGCCGCCTCTGCAACCACTACGGTTCCTCGCCCCAATTCGTCTGCTGTTCCGCCACCATCGCCAACCCCAAGGAGCACGCCGAGCGCGTCTGCGGCGCGCCGATGGAACTCGTCAACAACGACGGATCGCCCCGCGGCGCCAAGCGCTTCGTCCTCTGGAACCCGCCCCCCATCAAGACCGCCGCCACGGGCAGCGCCGGCCAGTGGCGCGCCGGCGGCGACAGACGCAGCTCCCTCTGGGAAGCCACCCACCTCATGGCCGCCCTCGTCCGCGAAGGCATCCAGACCATCGCCTTTGTCCGCACCCGCCTCGCCGCCGAACTCATCTTCAAAAACTGCCGCGACGCCCTCCGCCCCATCTCCAACCGCCTCGCCGACTCCATCCAGGCCTATCGCGGCGGCTACCTCCCCGAAGAGCGCCGCAAAATCGAGCGCCGCCTGGTCAAAAAGGAAATCCTCGGCGTGGCCAGCACCAACGCCCTCGAACTCGGCATCGACATCGGCTCCCTCGACGCCTGCCTCATCGTCGGCTACCCAGGCTCCGTCGCCAGCCTGTGGCAGCAAGCCGGCCGCGCCGGCCGCGGACGCGACGACTCCCTCGTCATCCTCCTGGCCCAGAACGCCGCCATTGACCAGTACCTTATGGCCCACGGCGACTACCTCTTCGCCCAGCCCCCCGAACAAGCCGTCGTGGACCCCGACAACCCCCACGTCGCCATCGGCCACATCAAATGCGCCTGCCACGAACTGCCCCTTTCCGAAGAGGAGGCCAAAGTCTTCGGCGCCTGCGCCGGCGTCGTGGTGGAATTGCTCGAAGAGGACGAATGCGTCCGCCGCATCCAGGACCGCTGCTACTGGGCCCGTTCCGAATACCCCGCCTCCTCCGTCAACCTCCGCAACATCGCCGGCCCTGTATACACCATCCAAGACGTCACCGCTGGCGAAAAAGTCATCGGCACCATGGACGAAATCAGCGCCCTGTCCCAGCTCCACACCCACGCCGTCTATCTCCACGGCGCCGAGACTTACTTCGTCCGCGAACTCAACCTCCAGCAGAAGATCGCCTTTGTCGAAAAACGCGAGCTCGACTACTACACCCAGGCCGTCCAAACCTCGCAAATCCAGGTGGACGAAATCCACGAGGAAACCCCCTGGCGCGGCGCCACCCTCGGCTTCGGCGACGTCACCGTCACCTCCACGATCCCCATGTTCAAGAAGGTCCGCTTCCACAGCCGCGACAGCCTGGGCTACGAAGAACTCGAACTGCCCCCGCAGTCGCTGGAAACCGTGGCTATGTGGCTCTGCCCGCCCGACGAGATCTGCGAGGAGATGAAGCGCCTGGGCTTGGTCGTGGGCGAAGGGCTCATCGGCATCGCTAACATCATGGCCGAAGTCGCCCCTATGTTCGTCCTGTGCGACACCCAGGACATCGGCGTCGTGGTCAACGCCAGCAGCCTCGGCCGCGAAGCCCTTTTCCTCCATGACCGCTACCCCGGCGGCATGGGCTATGCCCGCCGCTGCAAGGAGAGCATCGAGCCCCTGATGCAAGCCGCGGCCGCCGTGGCCCGCGAGTGCGCCTGCGAAGACGGCTGCCCCTCCTGCGTCGGCTCCCCCGCCCCCGCCGGCCCCGGCGGCGACTCCGACATCGGTTCCCGCGGACGCGTCCCCAACAAAGCCGGCGCCCGCTTCATCCTCGACCGCCTCCTCCCCTCCGCATAACTTCCATCGCCAGGCCCCACCCCGCCCCAAAACGTGCTATAATCCCCTTGCTCCTATGCTCCGGCGGCCCGGCCGCCGGAGCGCGGCGCTTGTTCCTGCGGAGGACGCCCCATGATCAAACTCATCCGCACCATCCTCAAGGGTCTCCACTCCAACGCCGATCCATCGCAACTCACCCTCGGCTTTGGGCTGGGCATGATCCTGGGCCTCACGCCCTTCTTCGGCATGCACACCTGGATCGTTATCGCCCTCGTCCTGCTCTTCAAGTTCAACCTCGGCATGTTCCTCTTCGGCTGGGCCGTCTTCAAAGGCCTCGCCTTCGGCCTCGACCCCGCCTTCGACTCCCTCGGCTACTCCTTGCTCACCATGCCGTCCCTCCAAGGCTTCTGGACCACTTGCTACAGCGTGCCCACGTGGAGGGCGTTGCGGTTCCACAACTCCGTCATGCTCGGCAGCCTGGCCGTCTCGCTCGCCGCGCTCATCCCCATGTGCCTGGTCTTCAATTTCATCATCCGCGCCTACCGCGCGCGCATCCTCAAGTACGTCAAGAAGTCCAAGCTGCTCATGGTCCTCACGGGCGTCTCCCTCTATGACAAATTGAGTTAGGGGATAGCGACATGGACGTGCCACTGAGAAAAAAAGACGAGCCCGCGCCCGAGGCCAAGCCCGCCGCCCCCGAGGCCGCCTCCGCCAACGCCAAACCCGTCAAGCGCCCCGGCTTCCTCAAGCGCTGGGTTCGCTGGGGGCTCATCATTTTCATCATCATCGTCGCCGCAGCCGGATGGGCCTTCTACAAGTTCGGCGCCGGCCCCGCCATCAAGTGGGCGGCCGAGAAGTACGCCCCCATCGCCACCAAAGCCAAGGTTGACATTGACAAAGTCGAGGTCAGCGTCTTCCCGCCCACCATCACCTTCCACCACATCCAGGCCGCCAACCGCGACAAGCCCATGACCAACACCGCCGAAGTGGATAAGGCCGTCTGCTGCTACGACGTGCTCAGCCTCTTCCTCGGCCGTCTCTACGTCAGCGATATGACCGTCGAGAACCTCCGCTTCGACACCCCCCGAACCGTCTCCGGCACGCTCCCCGGCTATCCCCCCCAGACCGCCGAGGAGAAAGCCGCCGAAAAGCCCTTTTTCGAAAAGTGGCTCGCCACGCTCGACATCAAGAAGCTCGACCCCGAGCAGATGCTCCGCAACGAGAACCTGGAGAGCGTGCGCCTCGCCGAGCTGACGCAGAAGGAAGTGAAGGAAGAGAAGGACAAGTGGCAGAAGAAGATCGCCGACTACCAGACCAAGGTCGAGCAGTACCGCAAGAAGTTTGAAGAACTGAGCAAGATGACCCAGGGCAAGAAGAAGCCCGAGGACTGGCTGGGCCAGGCCGGCCAGGCCGGCGAGATCGCCAAAGCCATCGAACAACTCAACGCCGACATCAAGGACATCAACCAGGCCCGCCAAGACCTCCAAGCCGTCATCGCCAAGGCCCAGAAGCGCGTGGAAGAAGCCCAACAGGCCGTGCCCAATGACGTCAAGAGGCTGAAAGACAAATACGCCCTCACGCCCGAAGGCCTCGGCGCCATGGCCCAGACGCTGCTGGGCGAAAAGATCGGCGGTTACGTCAAGACCGTGGCCTGGGGCTACAAGAAGGCCCAGCCCTGGCTCGCCAAGCAGGCCGCTAACCGCAAGGCCAAAGAGGCCAAGCCCCGCCGCGCCAAGGGCCGCGACGTCGAGTTCCCTCTCGCCGAGACCGCGCCCCCGGTCCTCCAGAAACTCCCCCGCGTCGTCATCCGCAAGATCCACGTCTCCGTCAAGACCAAGCAAGGCGACTTCAAGGGCGAGATACAGAACATCTCCGACGACCCCTCGTATCTCGGCCAGCCCGCCACCCTCCACTTCAGCGCCGGCAACATGCCCGACCTCAAGTCCGCGAGCCTCGACGGCGTCTTCGACCACATCGACCCGGCCAAGACCCTGGACAAGCTCAACCTCAAAGTCGAAGGTCTCGGCCTCAAGAACATGAAGCTCAACGGCCCCCTCAGCCTCAGCGAAGCTTTCGCCAGCCTCGACCTCTCCGCCGGCGTGGCCAATGGCGAGAACCTCGTGGGCAAACTCGCCGGCGCGTTCAAGTCCGCCAAGTTCGTCATGGACGAAAAGCAGTCGTCCAACGAAGCCGCCAAGGCCATCGCCTCCGCGCTCTCAGGCCTCAAGGACTTCTCGCTCAGCGCCGACCTCACCGGCCGGCTCGAAGCCCCCGACATCAAGGTCGCCTCGCCCGACTTCGAGAAAGCCATTTCCGGCGCGGTCACCGGCCTGGTCCAGAGCCAGTCCGGCCGCCTCGAGGCTGAGCTGCAAAAGGCCATCGGCGCCAAGGTCTCGGACAAGCTCCCCGGCATCAAGGACCAGCTCGGCGGCCTCGCCAGCCTTGACGGCCAGCTCGGCAAGATCGTCAGCGACCTGCTCGGCCTGTCCAAGTCCTCCACCACCGGCGGACTGGGCGGATTGCTGGGCGGCCAGAAGAGCGGAACAGACGCCAAGCCCGGCGTCCAAGACGCCCTGCAAGGCCTCGGCGGACTCCTGGGCGGCGACAAAGCCAAGACCGAAGAAAAGAAAGACGACAAGAAAGACGCCCCCAAGGACCCGCCCAAGACCGAAACAAAGCCCTCGCCCGAAGAGCAGCTCATCCGCGGCCTCGGCGGCATGCTCGGCGGCGCACAGCCCAAAACCGAGGAAAAGAAGGACGCGCCAAAAGAGCAACCCAAGGACCAGAAGAAGGACGATAAGAAGCCGGACGCTCAGACCGAAAAGAAGCCTTCGCCAGAAGACGAATTGATCCGCGGACTGGGCGGACTCCTCGGCGGAACCAAGAAGTAACCATCGCCCCATGGAACACAAGACGCGCGGCGAAAAGTGGCTGGAAGGCAAAGGCGTCGCCTTCACCGTGCATACCATCATCCACAAACAAAAAGGCGCCCGCCACAGCGCCGAAGCCCTCGACTACCCCCTGGACCGAGTCATCAAATCCCTGGTTGTGGAGTTGGCGCCCAAGAAGTTCATCTTCTGCCTCATGCCCGGCCACGTCGAGCTATCCCTCCGCAAACTCGCCCGAGCCACCGGCGCCGACTCCCCCCGCATGGCCGACCCCGCCGTCGCCGAGCGCCTCACCGGCTACCGCACCGGCGGCATCTCCCCCTTCGGCTCCTACGCCGAACTCCCCGTCTTCATGCACGAATCCCTCATCGTCCACCCCGAAGTCATCATCAACGCCGGCCACCGCGGCTCTTTCCTCCGCATGGCCCCGGAAGACATCGCCGAACTCCTCCACGCCGAGACTCTCGACCTCGCCCAGTAGAGGACTTGCTGTCTCCGTCCGCCGTTCTCCCGCCCCTTTCTCCTCGCCCCCCGACGCAACAGCGCCAGCTCGCTTGACCCCCGCTCCCCCACTCGACTACAATACTCTTTTTGAGAAAAGCCAGCGTTTGCGGCCGTTCCCTCGCGGCCCGGCAGGCCGCGAGCGCAATATTCTTCTACAGAGTCGGACAGGATCAATGAGCAAAGAAAGCGGACTTGGCTGGCTGGCCCAGCTCCAAAAGGTGCGTGGCGTCGTCGAAAACATGGAAAAGCAGCGCGCCGAAGACCAGCGCCTCAAGCTGGAACGCTCGCGCGAAGCCCTCAAGGAACGCCTCAAGCACGACACGCCCTCCTCCCTGTCCCAGGAGTTCCAGGACCTCCGCAAAGACTGCGACCGCGCCGCCAGACGCTTTTATCCCCCCGACGACCTCCAGCAAGCCCTGAACCGCATCGCCGACTTCCGCAAGCGCCTCGAGTTCTACAAAGGGTGCTACAAGGACTTTTCCGACCTCTTCACCCCTCAGCTCACCCAGGTCATCGACCGCAGCTTCGAAGACCTCAAAGCCGTCACCTCCGGCATCGAACGCCAGCTCTCCCAATGGACCGAGGTGCAGGCCCTGCTCCAAGACATCACCTTCCGCCCCAAGCAAGACGCCGATAACCGCCCTCTCACCCAGGCCGCCAAGGCCTTCAGCGAGCGCGCCCACGGCATGGGCCTCTCCATGCCCGCCGACTTCTTCGCTGGTGAGAAGGAAGGCTTCTTCGTCGTCGCCATCAAGGATGCCCTCATCGGATACATCAAGTATTGGGAAGACCGCCAGGTCATCACCTTCGCCCTGGACCCGCCCCCCAAGACCAACTTCCCCAAGTTCGTGCGCGGCGTCCTGCACAAAGCCTACACTGGCCCCCTGGCCGAAAAGAAGCAGGATTCCGTCCGCGTGCGCCTCAGCATGAGCCGCGAGGTCAAGTTCTTTACCGACCTCGGCTTCTCCCGCAAAGAGACCATCTCCGTCAGCGAGTGGATCTTCGAGCGCCCGCTGACCTAGTGTAGTGTTTCAGAAATAGCTTTGCTATCTCTGAAACACTACCTGGAGTTTG
>CAYYEE010000181.1:0-8180 GCA_964470775.1 uncultured Planctomycetota bacterium
TACGCCGCATAAACTAACGCGACGCGATGCAATCTAAATTGTGGCCAGATTAGTATGTCAAGCGCTTGGGCGATGTCCTCGTCCTTCCATCCATCGTCGGCTTTCAGAAGCGCATGCGCCCAGCGCGTCTTTCTCGCCGCATGGCGCCCGGCGCGCAGTATCTGCTGCAGAGCGGAGCGCTCCTCGCCACTCAGGTCAACGATATACTTCTTGTTCACGTCTTCTCCCTCCCAAAGGGCCTCGTTCGGGAGGAAGAATACATCAAACCAACTTATCATCTCAATCGTAACAAAGCACTAGCCCGGAAACCTGGCACGCCGCCCGTGGTCGAGACGCTCCGCAAGGCGCTCGCCTGGCGGCAGGAACTCGACTCCGGCGTGGTCGCTAACCAGGCTGACATCGCCCGCCGGGAGGGCATCACGCGGGCCAGAGTGACCCAGGTGCTCATGCTCCTACGGCTTGCGCCGGACGTCCAGGAGCGGGTCTTGGCCTTCCCGGTCACGGTGGACCGTCCCGTCCTCACCGAACGCATGTTGCGTCCGATCACATTCCTGGAGGATGCCGTCCGCCAACAGACCACCTTCTCGGAGATGGTCGCGGCATCAAGCTCGCGGTGATCGGCTGGCAAGCCGCTCACGCGTTGCCGGACATGCCAGACCAACAGGAAAGCGTAAAGGTGAGCTTGCTGGCCAATTCTCCCGGCAGCGTCAGCCTGCATGCGATAGCTTCCGATGTCGCCTCGTCGAACTCAAACTTCTGCCCCATGACGATCTGGAACCAGCGTTCCCGGTCACGCAGGACCCGGAACATCTTCTCATCCGCACTGCCAGCCAGGAACGGTTCATACACCTCGATGGAACGACAACATATCTCCGCCTTGCATCGGACACGGTCCAGCCGCCCCGTCCGCTGTTCAAGCGTGCTGGGGTTCCAACACAGGTCATGGTGGATGACGTGGCGGCAGAAGCGATGCAGGTCCACGCCCTCGCCCATGACCGAGCTGCTGACGAGGATTTCCGGGAACAAAGGACTGTTGAAGGCCAGCATCAGACGGTCCCGGATCTCGGTCTTGGTATCCCCATAGACCATGCGGACCAGGGGCATAACGCGGTGGCTGCCGTCCTCCTTTTCGTCCTCAACAGCGTCCTCGTCGACACGTTCGGGCCGCCGTGGTCTGGAGTAGATGCTGATGGCGTCAAGGTACTCCAACAGCGGGTTTTCCGACTCGTCTGAATCCTCGGCATCTTTGAGAGCCAGTCGGCGTTCAGCGCGCTCCGCAAGTTCGCTGGCGAAGTCCAGGAATTGGCCGATCCGTCCCAGATAGGTCTGGCTCGATGCGTCCTTCTCTTCCAGGGCGGCATGGCGCAACGCCTCAATCCCGCGGGCAATGACGTTTCGACGTGTCTCGCGCTCTCCCAATGCCTCGCGCACCATGAGATCATCGAGGGGTAGGTAGCGGGCGACGAACGCCGGAGAGCGGAAATATGCCATGAGAACCCCGCGCAGTTGCTCCCGGTATTGCCGAAGGATTGCATACTGCGGCTTGTCCATTTCGGCGTCCAACAGCGAGACTATCTCACGATGGAACGGGCTCTCCGCATCAGACAAACGGCGGACAATTCGGGCGAGCCAATTCTGCACATCGGATGTCTGCCGCCGCGCCTCCAACCCGAGCTTCTTGCCCGCGATCTCGATGATCCGCTGATTGACCTCTTCCCGGATGTGTTCAGACAGGGCGTGTGCCGTCTGGATATAGAAGCAGAAGACAAGTACCTTCTCCCCCGCAAGCCAGAGGTCCACGGCGCGCTCCACGGTAGCCGATATCTTGGGGTGTGTCCTTCGCACTTCCCTGGATGCTTCGCGCGAAGGAATGAGCTGGGCGATCTGCTCCTCATACCATTGTGTTGGCACCAGCCACGACGACGACTTCTCCTCGGCGGCCAGCCCGTCGTCAAACTCCTTTGCCGCGCTGCGCCCTTCTCGCGTGTGATGAAAGGCTTCATAGGAGCTGGCCAGCCCTTCGGCGAAAAATGCCCTTGCGCCAGCGGATTGCGCGAGCTGGCCCTGTGCCCTGGCCGTAATGAGGAACGGCAGCAGAGCACGTTCATGAATGGGAAGCCCCTCAATCGCCTGTTGCGGCCCTGCGGACAGGTCCTTGCCGATGGCCCTGCCAACCACGATATTGCGTCGAGGGACGTTGGCCGTGCCGGGCAGGTAAAGCAGCCGATTGTGCCGGATGAGCCACGGCTTCAGTAGCTGCTCGGCCTGTTCCCTGGTGGTGGCGCAATCCCGATATGACTGAACCAGCTGCTCTTCCCAGGCGTCCGATGGCGAAGCCTCGACGCGTCTCCACCAGCGGAGAACTCGCTCTTCTTCATCGCCGTCGGTTTCGGCGCTTACGAGCATATCAGCCCGGAGTTTTCCCCACTGACGGTCGAATCGCCTTCCGGCCAAGCGATTACGGTCGAGTGCTTGCTCTAGCTTGGTCATCGCCGCCATGAAGTCTTCGCGGCTTCCGACAGGCGCTTCTCTTGACGCCCATCGCGCGGCGGCAAAACTGCGCAGGACACGGATGAGTTCCTGGTGGCCGAGTTGGAAGGGTGTTGCGGTGAGAAAAACCATTCGGTCGAACTTGTCCTTCAACAACGCCACGTCATCCTCGGTCTCTTGACGGAAGAGTTGCGCCAGGCGTGTCGAGTCGTTCTTCGCGTGGTGGGCCTCGTCGAGCACCAGCAAGGGCGACCGCCACCGAACCAATTCAAGCCATTGACCGTAGACCTTACGGCAGGCATCGCTGAATTGCCGCCGCACGTCGTTCCGAAGCGAAGTCCTTACGTACTCGGGCCGCCAGCCGGGAAGGTTCCGCAGGACAGTGCAGAGCTCTGTCCAGTCGATCCGATAGGCGTCTTTCGACAGCCGGTCTGGAACAGGATCGTCATCTTCCTCGGAGAAAATGCGCTCGGCCACCAGGATGCGCTTCCAGTCGAGCACATCGGCATGCATCAAACGCCGGACGAGATCTTCCGTCAGCCGGTAGTTCGAGAACTGGCGAACGAGATCGGCCGCCCAGCGATAGAGGCGCCGCTTCTGGGTGTCGGTGAGCTTCGTCATCCCGCGGCCCAGCCGGACCATCGCGAGCTTTACCCAGGGGTCGTTGAGCCCGCGAGAAAAACAACCGGTCGTGATGAAAATGAGGGGACATCGTCGATCTACAGGATCGTCCAAGAGCTTGAAGAACTCCGTCGGCGTATGGGCATACTCGTCGCGTACCCAGTCCAGCGCGTGGTTCCGCACGCAATGCGCCTTGAACTGTTCCCAGTCCCGCTGCCATTTCTGGCGCAATCCCGCAGGAACCATGACAACGACAGGGCAGTGCATGCGCCGCGTTAGCGCAATGACCGAGGCAATAACGGCCATCGCCACATAGGTCTTGCCCATGCCAACTTCATCGGCCAGCAAGACGCCGGCCTGTGATCGAAGCCGTTCCAAGATCGCCCTGGCCGTTGCGGTCTGGCGCCGAGCGTCGGTCGGATCGATCCGGGATTTGCCAACCCCTTCAAGATCGATGATGTCTTCTGCTATCGACCAATCCACCGGCACTTGCTATTCCTCCTCCGCCACGTTCAGAAGTCTTGCGTTCTCGGACAGCGACGCATCGAGATAGCGGGCCAAGTCGTCGGGCAAATGTTCAGCTTGGTCTCGAACTCGCTGCATGATCGCTCTGATTCTCTCGCGCGCCTCGCGAAAGATCGGCACGCACCACTTCCCGTCTCGTCCGCAGACTCGGCGCATCTGTTTGCCGACATGTCCAAGAGACAGAAGCATTTCGGCCAGAGCGTAGAGGTGATAGCCGGTTTCGGTCGCCGCGGATTGCCCGCTATCGCAATCGTTTCGGCTGGTGGACAGGGTTTCTGCCAGATGAACTGGCCCGAGCGGATCGCGCAGGAGTCGGTATCGAATTGCGTCTGGCGTTGGCGAGGTTCTGGCGATACGGTCGGCCATGGCGGCAAGGGCTCGGCCAAACCTGCGCACTCGGTACAGCACATAGTTGGATGTGTCCACGGCGCGCAGCGATTCGATGGCCGCATTGGTGCTCGCATTGCGCTTGCGCCGGGCATCCTGCTTCTCGATCCACTCGGCTGGAGTCCGCCCGCTGAGAAGACACTCGATGATCCCATCCACGGAAAGGCCGCGAAACTCCTCGGGAGGCAGGAGGTCGGTATCCTTGTCCTCGACAGCGACGGCAAGGAATCCCTCCTGCCTTGCGGCCACCTTGTCTGTCCATCCCACTCGTAGAGCGGTAAGATGAGCACCGCGCGCCTTCTCATCGAGCGTAAAGGACAGCTTGGTCCCGTCGGACGCAGATGACGCCCGTGAAAAGAGCGGGGCCGACTGCTCGGTAGACTGCCCGCCGAGACCGATAGTCCAATCCGATGGCTCCGGCTGGTTGCGGTCAACGCCGACGCGGATTTCGCCCGTGGTCTGTGAGTAACTCGCCCACGCGAAGAAGGCCGGCAGATGGGGTTTGCTCGGCGTGGCGTCTTCCGGTGCCTGTTCGGGGTCCTGCCAAGCGACATCGTCTACACCCACGGGATCGTCCCAGGAGACAGGGAGTCCCAGTCGGTCGTCGAATGTCTGCCCATCCCGTTTCTCATCCGCCTTGTCTTCAAAGACCAGATTGGCTTCGCAGTTGAACGCGCCAATCCCCATTCCGTGCGGTGTGAAGTTGCTCGATCCGGCCATTAAAAGGTCGTGCGCGTCGCCTTCGATGAGGATGGACTTCGCATGCAATTCGCGCGGTCTGTCATCCACATCTTCAACGCACGTCGGCACCGGGAGAATGCGGGCATTTTCGCCGAATCGTTTCTTCCAGCATTGGCCGAAATGTGCCGGTACGGGAACGATTCGCCGCTTCGCGCCTTCGGGCGCGGGTACCTCGGGAACAATCAACCGGCCCTCGGCGTCTCTCGCCATGGGCAGTTCCCGCATGGCGTGCAGTACGCCGTCTTCACCCTCAGATTGCTGGCCCACGAACGGGGTCATGACCGTGAGGCGAACCACGCAGCGGGGTAACCAGGCTTGGATTACCTGCTTTAGGACGGACTGCGCAGGGCCCGTCGCGTGCGCGGGGTAGTTGGCCACGAACTTGACGCGAGGTTTTTCCCTTGGGCTGAAATCTTGTGGAGCGTTTGACCAGCGCCGCACGCGCCTCCGGATTTGCTCGGCCGTCTCCCGGATACGCTGACTCGCAGCGGGCAATGCCCGCGACCACTGGCAAAGCAAGTCAATGAAGTGGAGCGCGTCGTACAGCACGCGCAGCGGAGCCGAACTAGGCACGTCGAAGAAGTCGAGTGCCGCGAATAGCTCGCGATTCCGGCGATAGCCCTGGCGCGTCAAATTTACCGAGCCCACGATGAGACGAACGAGCCGCTCCCAGACCAACACCGTCACTTTCGCATGCTGAACGCCCCCGGGCACCTGAATCGGCAGTTGATCCCACTGGAGCGTTGTCTGACACGGATCGAACTTGGACGCGTCCACAAGCACGCCCACGCGTGTGGTCGCGAGAGATTCCTCCCGCTCGATGATGAAGGTCCGCTCGTTTTCGGTGTTGTCGAATCGCAGACCCAGGAAGCGCGGAAGAAGGTCTGACTCGAAGAACCCGGCGTCGAACTCAAACGTGGTTGCCAGGCACGAGACAGGCTCGCCGACTCCGTCCTTCAGACCGCTGTCAGCCGGAGGCTTCCAGTAATCCGCGAGGGGCTGCGCCTCAGCTGTCCTACGCCTCCCCATCGGGCACCTCCACACCAGACAGGCCGAGATCGGCGAGAAAACTATAGGCGTTAGGCACGCGGAAGGTGTGCAGGTATGTCACCTGCGGTTGTGGCGGCTCATCGCTGGCCAGACCAAAGCCAGGCATCAACGTCCACCGGTCACCCATATCGATCCACATGCCCTTGCCCTTCGAAAATTGAACCTCCCGATGGCGAGCGATGACGGTCTCGATCAGGCAAGCCGTACTCTCCCCTCCGGTCGTAGCCTGCGATGCGATGACGTCCAACGGTTCAAGAGGATTGCGGTCGGCAATCTGGGGAACTGCGGGGATTCTCTCAATGAGGTCGCGCAGCCGCCGTGCGGCTTTCGGCAACTGCCGACACAGAGAGCGAAAAACCGGCTGCAACTGCTTGTCGGCCTGGATCTCCGTGGGCTTCGCCTGGCCCCCACGCCGTGTCAATCCCCACAGCAGGCAGTTGAAGGCGGTCTCAAGATAACTTGTAACCTCTTCGTAGGCGTCCGCCAGGCGAATGGTCAGATCGATGACCTTGTCTTCCTCGCGATCATGTAACGATAACGCAGGCAATATGGATTCAAGCAGGACTCTGCGGTCCTGCTCGCTGCGCCCACCTTCGCTGGCCGCGCGATATACTGCGATGGCATCCGGTCTGCACAGCAGTTCAAGGCATCTCGCGCGGATCGGGTCGGCGTCAAGAAGGCGACGCAGCACCCGCCGTTCCTGCCTTCCGACATTGTCAGGCCGCAACGGTGTAGCCAATTCCTGCCACCCCGACCAGCCTGGACTTCTCCACTGCTGGTCAAAAAGGTGGGCCGCCGTGGCATCCAAAAAGCGGTCGATCCACTGCCTTCCAGCCGCTCCGCTGTTGTCCTCGTCGAGCAGCCCAGGCAATTGCTCGTCGGCCGACCATGCGAGAAGCAGTTCCTCGCCTCCGCGGCCGAGATGGTCGTCTTCGTTGATAACATCGAGATTCCGCGCCAGTCGGGCAAGCACACCGAACGGACCGTTGATGGCCTGGCCCTTCAAGAAGTTGTTGCGCCCGAGAGGAGTGTCGCCGGACCGCAGCGCCCTGCGCGCAAGCGAACTTCCTGGAAGCCTGCGGGTTGCGCGTCGCCACGCCTGTTCGTTCTGTCCCTGCTGGCGAACCACCGCCGAGACAAACAATCGCTCGAATGCGAGTCGGGCAGCCAGTTCGACGTCGCCGACCTCGCTTCGTGACGCCTTGACTCGCTCTGCGACCACCGCTGCGACAGCGGCGAACGTGAGTAGTCTTGGCCGCCACATGCGGGCCGTGAAACCAGGAAAGAGGACCTCCGCGATACGTTCGGCGGGTCCCAGCGTTCCCAGTGGTTCAATGCTTCCCGGCGGATCCTCGGCTGGGTCTAATGGAGTAGCTTGAGGCAGGTATCTTGCCAGCAAACTCATTTATGACATTCCTTCGCTGGCAACCGTTCATCGCGCATTGCACGGGATTCCTGGTGCGCTCTCGTCCAACTCGATGATGCTTGGCGAGCTATTGTCAAATGTTGTGGACGGGCTTCGTGAGCACGCATCCTCTTGAAGCATCCTTTCACGCCGCTTCGGCGGCGACGCCGTCTTCGAATCTTACGCCTTGCAGCAGCTTCACGATGAGCTGATATCCGGCAATCTTGCGCCAGCGCTTCTCCGCTTCGCGCGTCAGTTTGAACACCATCGCCAAGGTCGCCACGCGGCTGCCCAAGCCCTTGGTCTGGCCATGCCAGCGCCTCACGGTCGAGAACGTGGACTCGATGACGTTCGTGCTGCGGATGTGTTACCAGTGCTCGGCCGGGAAGTCATAGAAGGTGAACAGCGCGTCCTTGTCTTTCTCCAGGCACTCGACCGCTTTGGGGAACTTGGCCCGGCACCGCTCGCCGAACTCCTTGTACGCCTGCAAGGCCTGGGCCTTGGTCGCGGCCATGTACATCTCGTGGAGCAAGCCTTTGGCGCTGGGCTGGACCTTCTTGGGCATCTTGTCCAGCACGTTCGCGGTCTTGTGGACCCAGCAGCGCTGCTCGCGCGTCTCGGGGAACACCTCGGCCAAGGCCGCCCAGAAGCCCAGCGCGCCGTCGCCCACGGCCAGCTTGGGCGTTTCCTTGAGCCCGCGCCGCTTCAGGTCGCGTAACACCTCCACCCACGACAGCTTGCTCTCGCGCTCGCCGTCGTGCACGGCGATCAGCTCTTTCTGGCCGTCTTCCAGCGTCCCTGCGACCACCAGCACGCAGGGCCGCTCCTGGGTGAGGCGCACGTTGAAGTAGACGCCGTCAGCCCAGAGGTACACGTAGCTCCGACCGCTCAGGTCGCGGCCGTTTTACTCCTTGAACTCGTCCTCCCACGCCGCCTTGAGCCGGCAGACCGTGGCCGGCGA
>CAYYEE010000182.1:0-8142 GCA_964470775.1 uncultured Planctomycetota bacterium
CCATTATAGCCGCTTTTACGGCCTTGGGTTACGTTCTATGCTGCGGAAACCTCCTTTTCCAGGCCTTGCTGGGCCGATTCCAGGGCATCGCGGCCTGGCCTCGCACGGTCCACAACCCTCCAGACCGAGGCAATTTACGACTGCGCGGAAACCTGGGGCTCCAGGCCGGCCTTTTCCGGTTTCCGCGGCCCATCTATACCACAATCACCTCTGGCTCGTCAAAGGCCTTGCGCTCAAAGGGGCCGAAATCCACGACCTTTTTGCCACATGCATCGCACAAGGGATAGAGCCTTACCTTGTCCTCCAGCGGGTTGATCGCCTCGGCGATGCGCTCCTTGACCAGGGGCAACTCGTCCTGTTCCAGCAGCATCTCGAAAACGGAGTTTTGGACCCGGTCGCCGAAATCGTCCAGCACGCCGGCCAGCCGCAGCCGCCGCCGGTTGTCGGCCACGTCATACACCGCCAGCCAGCGCAACATCACCGCGCCTCCCATAGATAGGGGCTCAACTTGTCCGCCTTGCCCAGGAACACCAAGCGCAGTTGCTCCATCTGCTCCGCCAGCCTGTCCCGCGTCTCCATTTTCGACAACTGGCGTTCCCATTCGTGAAAAAAGGTCTTGAGCCCCTTTTCGCCCAGCCTCATGCCGCCTTCGCCGTCAGGCGCAAAATCGGCCGGCTTCAGGATGCCCAGATTGAAGACCCGCGCGACGAACCGGTCCACCACGGGCGCGCGGAACGGTTCCACCATGTCCAGCGCCAGCGACGGCCGGCCGTAGCTTTCCACGTGCAGAAAGCCGAGGAACGGGTCGAAACCCGCGGCCTCGAGCCGGGCATGGATTAGGTTGCCCAGCAAGACGTATCCAAAAGAGAGCAGCGCGTTGACTGGGTCTGGGGCGGGGCGCTGTTCGCGGCCGGCAAAGGCCACGCCCGGGGCTTTGAGCATGGCGCCAAACCCCTTCCAGTATTCCCTGCCCGCGTTGCCTTCCAGGCCGCGCAAGGTTTCCAGGTCTGGGGCCTGGGCCAGCGCGGCCGGGGCGGCTTCCATGCGTTTCAGGGCTTCTTCCACGGCTGGCTGGGCGCCGGGCTCGTCCCAGGTGTGGCGCAACAACGTTTGAATCTGGTTGTGAACCTTGGCCGTGGCAATCTGGCGCGCAACGCCGAGCGCAAACGCGGCGTCGCTTTCCCTGGCATACTGGGCCTTGCGCAGCTCGATGTTTTTGCTGGCGGGCGGGCACAGCCTGCCCATCAGCCGGCCCTGGCCGGCCAGGATGGCCAGTTCCACGCCTTCCTCCAGCAGCGCGGTCATGGCCTGGACGCTGACCGCCACGGAGCTGGCCACGGCCACGGACTCCAGGCGGCTTATCTCCTCTTCGGCCAGGGTCTGGCCCGCCGTGTCCTTGACCACGATCTGGCCCGCGCGCTTATGAACCGACGCGCCTGGCGTCACCACGTAGAGAAGGGTCATCGCCGCCGTCCGCGCGGCCGGGCCGCCTCAAAACGAGGTTGTTTGTCCATTCACTCCCTCCATTTGACCGCGACAGCCAGCGCCAGACCGCATTGCACGGCCTGGGGCATTCCCGGCGCCACGTCGCGGACCATGCGGCCCACCCAGGGCCGGGGCTGGCCTCGCCAGATGGCGCCGGGCGCAATCTGGACCAGGGGCCGCTTGAAAGGGTTGCCGCCGCCGGCCTGCTCGCCCAGGTAGCCGCGCTTCACCCGCAGCCGCCACCGTCCGTCCACAGGATCGGCGGCCGATGGCATGTAGGTGGACAATGTGACAAACCCGTCCGCGCCTTGGGGGGCGGCAAATCCATCCCAGGGCGCCATGTCCCCAACTTCAAAAGCGCCGCAGCCCACGGACTTGTCACGGCCGAACCCAGAGCGGCTCATGGTCCGAAACAACGCCACCACGCGGTCCGCCCAGGCGCCCTGCGCCCGCACATAGATGTCCACTTCGCCGCATTCCAGCGTTTGCGCCTCGGTCTCGAAGAACTGTCCGCCGTCGCCCGTGGCGCCGGTGATGCGGTTGATGGAGGCGTGGGGCGTCTTGACACGCTTCCACGGGTCGGGCAGCGGCTCGGCCGCGGGTTCGCCGCCTTGGGCCAGGGCGCGGAAGCCGGCCGCGGAAACAAAAGCGGCCTTGCTGCGGCGCTTGCGCGCGGCGTAGTCGTCGCGCGTGGCCGCCGCGGCCAGCCCGGCGCTGCCCAGAGGGCGCGGCAACAGGTCCCTTGGAAAGGCATCGGACAGCACAAAAGGCGGATCGCCAGCCAGGAAAGGTTTAAGAAACCGCGACACGCCTTCGTCGCCCTCGGCAAAGCGGACCTGCCACGCCAGGTGGCCGAACAAAGTGTCCGACTGCATGGCCGAGCCCAGCGGCGAGAGGAGGCGCAGCCGCAGCCGCCAATCGCCGTACTCGGTCACGATTTCGCCTCCTTGGCCTTGGCCAGAAGAACGTCGCGCATGGGGGTCTTGCCGTCAGAATCCGTAATCCGCACCCGTCCATACCCCCTGCTGCCGCACCCCCCCAGAGCATCTCTTTCAAGCATCTCAAAGGCTTCAGCAAGCTTCGCGTACCATTCTGCGAGCTGAGGTATGTCCTCCTTGAACACCCTAACCGTAAAGCTGAAATCGAATGTTGTATCGGCAGGCACAGCTTCCACAGTGTGGAGGCTCCCGTCCTGAATACGTCCGGTCCGGCGGTTTATCGCCGTATGGGTCCTGGCCAAGGCGTTGGCTCCGGGAAGCGCTTGCGCAAGAACCTTTGCGGACTCGGCGCTCACATGGGCGTCACGGAATATAACCCGAGTCGGCCTTATGTCTTTGTCCTTGCTGTTGGACCCAGTCGCCCCGCACCCGAAAAGAGAACAGACAAAGCACTTCCCGCAGTCACATGGCTTGCCGAAACTTGCAACGGCTGACTCACGGTCGCCAGCCCTGTATTTCTGCTCCAAGAGCGACCTCAGTTTGCCCTTAACGGACGATCCAGGAATGTAGGGCGTATTCGTCACCGGGTGTTTGATGATCGGATTGTCCATATCCCCGATTCCCGCCGCATCGGCCGTGCCGCCGACCCTAAGGTCCGTCAGGTTCCTTATCAAACCCACAAATTCTTCATGCTTCAGAAGCTCCATCCCAGATCTCCTTGTATCTATAATCACTTCTCTCTGAGGTAGGCCATGACGCTGGTGAGATATTCAAGGAATCCCTCGAACTCCCGGAAGCTCGACGAGGCAACCTTCAAATGGGCTTCGACCCATTTGCGAAAGATGTCGGGCAAGACAGGTTTTCCCTGGATCCTGCGGCCGTTGTTGTACATAACTAGACGGTAGAAGCGGCCGAAATGCTCTTGAACACACCCAAGTGTCTTATCCCCGGATGCTCTCATTTGGTTGTGAGAGTGTTTGAACAATTGAAACAGCCGCCGAACTCCGCTGCGTGTCAGTCTTTCACTGGCGAAGCATTCCGCTGTCTTCATCGCGGCGTCAGTGAAGACCTTCAGAAGTATGTGGCCATCCTCGCCGTAGAATGAACGGAAGTAGCACTCTTCAGGAAGGTCTGTTCGTGTCGTGTGCGTGCGACTATGACTCTGCGGCGCACTCTGGACTACTTTACCGCTTCGATCCGCCTGCGGGCGGTGCTGTTGGCCAGGTCTCGGCATCTGCATCAGTCATCCTCCTCTCCCTGCAAACGTGCGCTGAGCAGCGCATACTGACAAGTGAAGAAC
Source organism: uncultured Planctomycetota bacterium (assembly GCA_964470775.1). Classification (GTDB taxonomy): domain Bacteria; phylum Planctomycetota; class Brocadiia; order CAIUPP01; family CAYYEE01; genus CAYYEE01. The sequence continues at coordinate 3,724 of CAYYEE010000182.1, forward strand.
AGCATCTCCATCTCCTCAGAGCCCGGTGTTCCAAGCCCAGCGGCCCACACTCTTGCCTCTTGGAAGGCCGCTCCAATACCTTGCCAGTTCCTGCTTATGTCATAGGCCAGCAGCGGCGCGTACTCGAACTGCCGCGTGTCGCCTGTGCGCTGGAACTCGCGGTACATGCGCGCATACTTGAGCAGCCTGCGCGCCTTGCCTGTGTTTACCACACCCTCCTGCATCCATTTCAACAACCGCCGCGCCGAGGCCATGGCGGCCTCGAATCCGTTCCACGGCATAGACACGCCAAAGGCCGTAATCCGGTCCTTGGTGGGCGACCCGCGCGGCTCCCCATCCGAAGGAACCGGTAGGAACCCCGCTCCTGGAATGGTCTTGGACACCTTGAGCAGCTCGTCCGCCTCGTTCGCCGCGGCCAGCACAGGCGTTTTGTGATGGACCACGGCCACGCCAGCGGAGAGGGACCACGCGCGATTGCCCGCGGTGAAGCGCCGGAACTCCTTGCGGAGGCGAAGCGCCAGGTCCAGAACGCGCGACCAGGGGCCAATCGCCAGCACGTCGTCGCCGCCGGAATAGACGAGATAGATGTCCTGGTACTCAGCGCGGAGCAGACTTTCCAGGTAGCCGGAGAAGAACAGCTCCAGCGTCCGGCTGAGCGTGGCCACGCGGGAGATGGAAGACCGGTCCGCGTCTTCTCCGCGCAGCCCATGCGCCATCAGATAGCCCAGGTTGTCCACGTCCATCTTGAGATAGCCAAGCCGCCCCTGCGACACCTTGGCCAGCGATTCGAACTCCTTCACGTCCCCGGAAGGGTCCGTGGGCACACGCCGCGCCCTCCACCCGCCCACAACCGGCAAACGCCCCGGCGCCTGGCCCTGGCCGTCCATGTCAACAATCATGCGGCTCCCGGGAGCGCACTTGGCCGGGCTTGCGGCCAGACCATAGCTGCCCACAGGCGCGGCCCAGGCCGCCGCGCCCGCATCGCCAAAGGCCACGTACCGCGTCTTGGGCAGAAGCCGGCCCCGCTGGCCGTCCTCGTGGCACACGGAACAAACCTTCTTGGGCTCCTCACCTTCTTTCGTCGCCTCTTCGATCACCTCCGCCACCCGCAGCCGGCAGCACGGACACGCCTGCTCTTCGCCGCTGACCTCCAGAGGCGGCAGCGCAAAACGCGCTTCATTCCAGCGGCCGTCCACAATCAGCGCGTCGCGGCCGGGCTGGTCCCGCGCGTCTCTGAGCCGCGCATGGAGCAGCGTCATCGTTCGAGAGAAGTTCTTGAGCCCTTCGGCGTCCGCTTCCATCCAAGCCAGTGACAGACCAAGCTGGCCGCCGGATCTGTTGAACAGCCAGCTCGCGGCTTCGGCCCGCGTCTGGACCAGGGCGGATCGGGCTTGCTCGGTGTTGGGCAGCAGGAGGTGGAACTTGCCGCCAGCATAGACGATACGGTGAACCATGGGCAGGCCGAGCTTTGCCAGGATGGCCAGAGAGACGGCCTCGCTCCACGCGGCAACGTCAAAGGACCGGGCCCGAAGGCGCCTGGCCAGGCCCCCGGCCCCATGTCGCAGCCCGTAGACGTACCCCTGGATGCCGGTCAGGTCGCCGGCGGCCAGCAGAAAAGGACTTGCCGCGCCTCCGGCCTCGAAAAGACAGCCCGCGATGGCGGCCGTCGTGGCGCTGTGGTCATAGAGCGAGATGTCGGGGAAGGCGTTGGTGGCCGAGGGCACGCACCAGAAGTAGCGCTCCATGGTGGAGGCGGCGCGATTGACGAACCCGACGGGGTCCGGGCACTGGTTCTCTTTCCACTCCTGAACAAAGCCATCCCACAGCTTGCGGTATTGACCGGTCAAATCCTCTTGGTCCCAAGCGGCGGGCTCGCCGGTCAGAACATCGGGAAAGGAGACCTCGGGACGGAGCCGGCCCAGATTCAGCGCGGCTTGGACCCCGGCGCCGCCTTCCAAGGCTATGCCCGCGGCCACGGAGCGCATCCGCACCCGCCGCAGCCTGGCGCCTCCGGATTCCTCCGGCTCCCGCCTATCCATACCCGAAGAAAGCCTGTCCGCTTCGGCGATCAAATTCTGCTCCGGCGTGTCAGGCCGGTGGTGAAACGCGGCCAGGTTCGCCACTTCCGCAGGCCGCAGGCCATCGGGCCAGAAGGAGAGGCCGCTCACAAACTCATTGGTAAACAGGACGTGATCGTGGCTGGAGCGCCCCGAGCGCACGGGGCATATCTGCTCCATCATGCGCAGGCTTTGCTCCGAGAGACACTCCTGGCCCGAATGCGCGCGCTGCATAAACTTGCCCACGTCGTGCAGAAGCGCGCCCAGCGAAACCTCGACAAGGCTCACGATGGCTACCCTCCTTCCGAAACACGAATCCGCCCCAGCCCGAACGTCGCGTTCTTGCCCACGTGGACGTACTCGCCGGCTCTGAGCAAGGGCGCCAGCGCGCCCCAGTCGCCCTCGTACACCAAGGTCCCGGTGACGCCGCCTATCGGAATCTGGCGGCCTTGCCGGCCACTTAGACGCCGATGGTCATCCCAATGCAACTCCGCCTCGACGAGCCGGGCGCCCTCTGCCGCTTGGATGAGCAAAGAAGCATCCAAGTCCACAGGCGTTTCCTGGTGAAAAGAAGAAAGCAGGAAGATCCTGCGATGAAGCGCCGTGACCACGTCCCGCAACCCTGGACGGTTGGCCACCGCGCCCGCGACCTGGATGCGGGCGGGGGTGACAAAGGAAATGCTGAACACGGACCGGCGCCGCGCCTGGGGCGCCAGCGACAGCCAAAGCGGATTCGGCCGACCCACGCGCGGGCCCTCGCATCGGCGATAGAGCATCGCCCCATCCTCCCCAGTCAGCGACTCCACCAAGAACGGCACGCGGTCGCGGCCCAATCCCTGCTCGCCAAGTCTTTGCAGAGCAAGCAGGAAATGGGGCAAATACACCGCCGCCCGGCCGAACAGCGTAAAGGCCAGAAGCGCCTCCTGTCCTGGCGCAACATCGCGCAACTCGCCGCCGGGCGGATCGAAAACAAAAGGGTGCGGCGCGGCGGGGTACTTGGTCATAATCAGCGCGCCAGACGGCACGGGCGTTTCGAACAGATAGCCGTAGGCGCAGGACGAGCCCAGAGGGCAATCCCCACATTTGTCGCGCCCCAGCGCGCAGGAGATGCCCCGCAACGCAAAACCAAACCCTCCCCGCAGCGTCGGCCCCCAAAAAGCCGACACGCGGCCCGAACCCGCAAAAGAGACCCGGCACCCGATCCGCGCCACACAGAGCCCGTTCGAGCGCATAATCCCTTCCCCAGAAGCCACGGCCCTCCCGACCGCGGGATGAACCCGGTGCCTCGGACCGCGCCCGCGATTATATCATCACCCACTGACAATCCATCCGCAAGATCCAGTCGGGCCGGAAAGAACCCTTGTCCCTACTGCGCTGCGTCGATGCGCAGCGTCTTCTCGTTACAGTCCAACGCCTTGGCCGCGGCGGCCCAGCTTCCGTAGGTCTCGCGCGCCCAACGTGCCAGTTCGCGGCGGTAAGCGCGAAGGCGATGGTCACGGCTTCCCGCTCCAAACACGGATCGCTCCGCCTCAGCCGTCACTGACCAGCGCTTCCACTCCCCCAGCGCATGGGCAATCGCCTCGCCTTCAGGCCCCGCGTCAAGCCATGCCATGACAAGAGAGGCCAGACGCTGCAAGTCACGCAGATTGCCGCGCAAGGGGTCTGTCCGCAACAGCTCACTAAGCGCCGTGGACTCGGGCGCGTTCAGCGGTACGGAGTCCGACCGGCGAAGCTCGGCCCACACGCGGCCCCAGTCATCAGCGAGGTCGTCTCGACACTCCCTCAGCGGGGGGATCTCCACAACAAGTTGAGCCAGTCTGTCGAATAGATCCTCATCTAGACACGAACGCAAGTCGCTCGCGGGCTTGTTGGACGCGCAGACAATCTCGAAGGCCACCTCCCGCTCGATGTCACTCCCCATCGGCCTGTAGCGCCGTCTCCGGTCCTGCAGGACGCGCACCAGCTTGCGCTGGACCGGCCGAGGCAAGTCCTGAACCTCATCCAGGAACAGCACCCCCCCTCGGCCTCCACAAACAGGCCCGGCCGCCTCCTTTCCGCGCCGGTAAAGGCCCCCTTCTCGTGGCCAAACAACACGCTCTCCGCAAGACCCGGGTCAAGAGACCCACAGGAGACAGACACAACCCGTTCGCAGCGCTTCCACTTAGCTACATGCGTTTCCACAAGACGCGTCTTGCCAACCCCCCGCTCACCAAGCAGAAGCAACGGAGCGCCCGTCACGCGAGAATAGCGCCCCAGAAGGAGCTACTTTCAAAAGTTGTGGATGGGAAAAGAGTGAGCGCATCCTTTTGAGGGTCATTTTGATCCGCCCTCTGGCGAGGGCTTTTTGGAGGATACGCTCATG
>CAYYEE010000183.1:0-8139 GCA_964470775.1 uncultured Planctomycetota bacterium
GCCTTCAACATGCCCGGCGTGGGGCGAGTCACGGTGTCGCTTCGCAGGTCTACTGTCTTGTCGCAGCTCATGGTGGCCACCGTCCTTTCGAGCGTTCTCCGCGTCGCCCCAACGCGCTGCGGACCAACGTACTCCGCACGCAGGCGCGGGTCAAGCCCGGCGGCAGGAATGGGCAACGGACGCCCCCTTCCCCCGGTCCTTGACATGCGGGCGCGGCGTCCTTAATATCCACGACATGCGATCGCGCGGCTGGCGCCGCTGAGATGTGTGTCCTTGCAACGAGGGAACTCATATGAAGGGATGGCTTCACCTCAACTCGCAAAAGGCGCCCGTCGGCGCCGCTTCACGCATTGCGCGTCGCACGCTTGTTCTGAGCGCTCTGCTCGCGGCGCTGGCCGGCGGGTGCGCCGCGCCCAAGCCGCAGGTCGAGGGCAAGGGGCTTTCGTTAGTGCGCGCCGCGGCCGAAATCCAAGCCACGCTCAGCCAGATGGACGAAGGGGCCAAGAAGGCGGCTCTGCGGATGGGCGTGACGGGGATCACCGGCGACGAGGCGCGCCGCGTCCTGAAGGAGCTCCACAAGGCCTGTCCCATGGCCGTGGACGTGGTGACCGCGGACGCCGAAGGACGCGTCACCATGGTCGAGCCTGCTACGGCGGCGAAGATTCAGGGCGCTGACATCAGCTCCCAGCCGCACTTCGCGGCCTTGCGCAAGACCCGCCAGCCTATGCTGAGCATGGCGTTCCGGTCGGTGGAAGGACCGCAGGCCGTGGCTTTGCAGTACCCCGTGTTCGCCACGCGCGGCGATTTCATCGGGGTGGTGAGTGTCCTGTTCCGGCCGCAGGCGATCATCGGTCCCGCTGTGTCTGAGATGCTCGAAGCCCTGCCTGTAGACGTTTGGGCTGTTCAGAGTGACGGGGTCCTGCTGTTTGACCCCGACACAGAGGAGATCGGGCGCAATATCCTGAAGGACAAGGTCTACGCGCAGATTCCTGGCCTGGTCTCGGCGACAAAGAAGATCGTCGCGTCCCGCTCCGGCTTCGAGGAATATGACTACGTGGGCCGCGGCATAAGAGGCTCGGCCCGGATCCGCGCGAGCTGGCAGACCGTGGGCGTTCTGGGCGCGGAATGGCGCCTGGTAGTAACGCGCAATGTGTTGGGCGAAGGCGCGGCCAATCGCCGCCAGTTGTCGCACCTTGGGTTGCTGCCCGAGGACAAGGCCCTGGCCGCGCTGGCCGGATCGCCCGATATGGCCAGCGCCTTGGCCGAGGCGAGCCAGCAGAAGGCCATGCCCCTTTTCGCGCGCTTGTTCCAAGACGTGCCGGGGCTGTTCGTTGTGCAGTGGGTGGACGCCGCGGGAATGTGCCGCTTCGGCTATCCGGCGCACAACGCGCTGACGAACCGCGATCTGAAAGAGAACCCCACGCCGGACCGCATGGCGATCCTGAACGCGGTGGAAAAGCGCTCGCCCGCTACCTTCAAGCTGGTTCTTCCCGAAAGCGGCGAAGGGCTCCTGCGACTGGAGCCGGTATTCAAGGGCAACGAGTACGTGGGCGCTATCTACACGATCCGCGTAACCCAGTAGCCTTTTCTCAGACGAGGGGCTTCACCTCGACGCAACCATCGGGGGCGGCTGTCCGGACACGAATGGCCGCCCCTTCTCTTTCCCATCGCGCGTGGATGGCGCCGAACGGCGTGGGGCACCGTCCCTCGGCCCAGGTCAACGGGCCGGGCACGGGCTTGACCTCGAAGCGCCGGTAGCCTGGCTCCACAGGCCGAACACCGAGCACGTAGCGCGTCAGAGCCCAGGAGATCATGGGGCCGCCGCCCTGGCACAGGCTCTGGACAACGCTTGACTCCTCCGGCCAGAACTCTGGCAGCGTGCCCAAGTCCAGGATCTGCTGCTTGAGCCACTGTTTCTCGATCAACCCGTGAATCCGATCCTCGGCGCCCAACGGTTCCAGGCTGGACAGCACAAACCCCTGCATGGGCGGCGTAGCTATGCCCAGGCGGCCATCCAGCGCGGTCAGGTCCGTTGCCAGGAGCGCCCGGTCGCACGAGTCCGGGAGCATGTCGAAACATGCGGCAACGGCCTGCGTCAACTGGCTAAGGTTCTCGCCGAGGTCCGGTCTGTGGAACGCTCGGTCAACAAAGAGATTCCTGTCGCTGTCCCAGAACGCGCTGATGAAGGCGGCCCGAAAAGCGGCGAAGCGTTGCCGCCACGCGTCGGGGCAGCGGCCTGCTACTATGGCCAGCCGGCCCATGGCCGACAAAGCGCCGCCCCACAACGCGTTCATCGGCGCGGTTCGATCCCTGAGGCCTTTCCAGTCGACCCAGATCCAGGCGTCACGAATCCTGGCCAGGTCCAGCAGGCCGCGCGACTCGTAGCGGCTGAACTCCTCCATCTGGCGTTCGAGACAGGGGAACGCCTCGGCCACCAGGTCCGCGTCCGCTGTGTGCTGGTAGTGGCGCTCCATGCTCAGGATGAAACCCAGCGCGTGACAGGGCAGGTAGTCGCCCGTGGACTTCTGGCGCTGCGCGTCGATCATGCGGCCATAGGGGCTGGTGTGGGGATAGGGCGAGACAAGCCTGCCATCGCGCGTCTGGCCCTTGAGCAACTGAAGCATCTGGCGGCGCGTGAGTGGGTGCGGCCCTTCGGACACGTAGGCGGCCATCTTGGTCCATTCCTGGTCGCCGCTCCAAGGGCCCTGCTCGCGAAAGGTGTTGTCGTAGTGGCAGTCGCCCGTGACGAACGCCACGGTGCGCGCGCCCGCGCGCCAGAGCCGGCCATAACGGCTGTCCGACGCATCTAGACCGCCAGTGGCGCAGCGCATGGACCACTGCCGCTCAACGCCCACACGCATAAAACGGACCTCACCCCGGCCCGGCTGCACGATGAACTGCAACTCGCGCAATCCCTGAAGGTCGAAGAACGTGAACGATTGGCGGCCCTGCCGGGCGATATAGCGCGCCCAGTTGGCCATGCGGGGGAACGGGCTCAACAGAGGGCCAGGCCCGACTTGGCGCTCGGCCCAGATGATATCGATCGTCAAGCCCGCGTCCGCTTCGATCTCCAGGAACGGCCGTCCCACAGCGTAGTCTTCGGCCTTGAGCCAAAAGAATGAGGCGGCGTCCTCGCGCGCCTCCACAACGACGGGCCGGAACGCGGCGCCGGCAGACAAGACATCCGTCACGCCTGGCACATCCGCCCCCACGGACTCATAAAGCGCATCGTTCCCGGTCCAGAAGTACTCATCCGCCATGCCCCGCCACTTGACGCGGCCGGCCGCGACCAGGGAAAAACGCTCGTCTATCTCGAACTCGAAGTTGGGCTCGGGCCGGCGTTCGAACTCAGAGATGTCGGGCCAGGGGCGGCCGGTTCGGCAAGGCGGCCACGCTGAATCGTCGAAGCTGAGCTGGCGCCAATGGGGCTCGTCGAGGCGGGCGTCCACGATCTCGAGCAGCGGCCGCCAATGATTGCGGCGAGGCCGGCCGAAGACGTAAGAGCGGTCAAGATCGCACTTCCACGATGCGTCGCTGGTAAGGATCACGCGCCCCTCGCCGTCCACGAGATCCACGAACAGCCCGCACCCGATCCATGCGGCGGGGTCAAGATGCATCTGGCCATAGAGGCCAGCGAGGAGATGGACCGCGATGACGTTGCGCCCCGGGACCAAGTGATGCGTCACGTCAAACACGTCGTAGGTGGCGCAGTAGCGGCCGGAGGCCAGCGGGCCCCGGCCCACGCTGCGGCCGTTGACGAACACGTGGTAGAGCGTGAACCCCGTGATGCGGAAGAACACGCGGGCAGGAACCGCGTCGAGGTCGAACACGCGCCGGAAACGGTAGAACATGCCGGGCGCGTCGAGACGCTGATTCCAGCGGATGTAATCGGCGCCTGGGGCTGGGAATTGGACTTCCTGTGTCATGCGCGTGCCTCCAGACGCATCTCGTGCTCGCCGGGGCCGACTTCGCATACAGCATAGGCGCCGCGCCTCAGGTTCACGCGGCGCGGCGGCGCCTCCACGCTGTCCAAGGCCACCCGATCCGCGTCACACGCGCTGGGCAGGCCGATCTCCGCCACCGTTCCTACCGGCATAAAGACCCTTAGCGACGCGCCATCGCTGGTGCGCCGCCAACTGACCTCGATCGTCCCCCGCGGCGTGGGAACCCAACCGCTGGCTTCGTTCAGCGGGCCGAAACAGGGCATGACGGAGAAGCGGGCAAACCCCGGCGCTTCGGGCGCAACGCCGAGAAGATAGCGGCCTGCGCAACTCACGGGCGCCGCGCCCCACCCGTGCGACCGGCTCGCCTTGCCCTGCCAGTCCTCCCAGATCGTGGTCGCGCCCTGGGCAAGCACTTCGCCGTAGTGACTCAGCACGGTGGCCACGGCCAGCTTGTCCCACCCGGTCTCGAACAGGGCCGGCAACGCAAAGCTCTCGAAGAAGGGGCTGCCGATTGGGACGAGTTCCTCGTCGTTCCACTCACACTCGCCGGCGCTCAGCTTGATCCAGTCGCGAGAGCCTTCGGAGTTGCGCCACAGCGGCAACGTCTGCCGTCCTTCGAGGCAGTTGCGCGCGATGGAGCGGGCTTGGTCCGGGGTGGCCACGTCCCAAAGCAGCGCGAGCATGTTCTCCTGATAGCCTGCTCGCGGGTTCAGACCGTGGTCGTCAACACAGTTGACGAAGACGCCGCGCCGGGCGTCAAACATCCTGGCCTGAACAGCGGCGCGCGTCTTAGCGGCCACGTCTCTGAACCGGCCAGCTTTGTCGTTCATGCGCAGGCCCCGCGCGAGAAAGGCCGCGTCCTCAAAGCACTTCACGCAGAACATGTTCATCCCCGTCACCGCGCCTTCGAGCCGCGCTGGGGCCCAGTCCAACAGGATGTAACCGTGAGAGCCTGGCCCTCGGGGGTTGCGCTTGGACGGCGTGACGCGGAACAGGCCGTCGTCTCCCCACTGGCGCTCAAACCAGCCGAGCAGACGCTCGACGCCCCCCCACTGTTGCCCGGCGAAGTGGAAGTCACCCGAAAATAGAACGTAGTCCTTGAGCGCTATGACGTAAGCGGCAGAGAAAGCCGGCATGTTGGGGCCGTCAATGCTGGGGAAGCGGCCGACGATGGAGCCGTCGCTTTTCTGGGAGCGCATGAACAGGTCGAGCGCGTGGCGGTAGAGTCGCGTTTCGCCAAAGGCGTAATAGGACGCCGGAGCCGCTGCGGCCATGTCGCCCAGCCAGCCCGCCCGCTCGCGGCGTGGCGTGTCCACGTACACATCTTCCATGCACAGGCAGACCGTGCGCGCGGCCGCGCGCCAGGCGGCGGCCAGGCCGGGTTGCTCCAGCGCGCAGAACTTGCCGCGCCACTGCACGGGATAGTGGCTGACGTCGTGGCGAACCTCGTGGAACGTCGCCGCGCCGCGGCGGATTTCGATGAGGAGGTACTGAAACGTCTTGGGCATGAGGACCTGATGAGTCATGCGTTTGTCGCCGAGAATGAACCGGTCGTTGTAGCGCACGCCCTGCACAGCGCACCCGACGAACCCGGCGTCGAACTCCTCGCCATAGCCAACGTCAACCACGGTTCCCGGCGTTCCTTCGACGTCGAAGACGACGTAGCCGGAGGAGTTCTCGCCGAAGTCATAGACCGCGTAAGCGCCAAGACGGGGGTCCTGCGGCGCCCGCAGCCGCAAGGGAAGAGTCCCGCCGGGCCGCGTTTCCACGACAGGCGATGGTCTGCGCAGCGAGGCCGCCAAGCGCTGCGCAGCGGTCTTCATGTCGTCAACGTCATCGCCCGGCGCTGGTTCGGAGACGCCACTTTCGATCAGCCTGGCCGGCCAACGGGGGTTGAGCGTCAGCATCTCGACGGGCCTGGGCGAAAGCGGCCCCCACGTGGCCCTGTCCGTTGGGACCACGCGCGCCTTGCCCCAGGCGGAGTCGTCGAACTCGGGCCTCTGCCAGCCCAACTGGGCCTGCCGGGCGTCGAAGCTCTCGATGAAGCTCTGGTGGCTGCTGTGGCGCGGCGTGTCGGCCGCGTACGCGCGCTCGTCGAACGCTTTCCACGAGGCATCGGTCACCAGGCGCCCCCCCTGCCACTCGACGGACGCGATGAGTCCGGCCCGAAGGGGCATGAAGCTGGAACAGCGCTCCACGGGACCTATGCTGTGGACGAGGAAGGCGATGACATTGTCGCCAGAGCGAGCGAGGCCGGTCACGTCCACGGAGTCGTAGAACGGCTGGCCTTGGGCGTAGCGGGCTGGACCAAACGTGACGCGCGCGCCGTTGACGTAGAGCCAGTAACGCATGTCCGCGCACACGTGGACCACAACGGCGCCGTGGCCCTCTGGCAGGATGAACCTCCTGCGGAAGAGACCGTGCTGGTTCAGACGCTCAGTGTCCTCATGGCTCCATATCCACTTTGCTCCAGCAATGCCGGACTCTTTCAAGTTGTGCTCCTTCAAACGCTGACAATCAAGACGACCGGTTCACAGGGATTCAGAACGAACCCCACCGGGACCACAGCCCCACCCGCTCCGGCGTTCTGGCCGTCCTCTGCCATCCCTTTCCGCCCCGCGCGACCGCCATCGGACGGTTCGCGGAGGCGCCCGCGGCCCCGTCCTACTTGGGAAGCTCGAACACAGCGTCAGGGCTTAAGTATAGCGTGAGGCAAGCGGCGTTCAAGAAACGCGCGCCGACCCTGTCGCCCAGCCTCAACACGCCTTGCCTGGGCAGGACCGCGCGCTCCTCCACTCCGACCGCGTCCTCGGCCGGCCGCAGCAGCGTTTTGCTGAAAAGGCGTTGACCATCGAGGGTGAAGACTTCCAGCGATGCGCCGGGAGAGCCGGTGAGAAGCACCTTGCACTCCGGCCCGCCAACGTCTTCGGCCCTGACATACAGGGGCGCGCCAGCCCCGCTCAGCGGGCCTTCCTTGCGGAACGCGGCATTCTTGAGCGAGCAGCCGAAATAGCCCACGCGCAGATTGGCGATCTTGTAGGCGCCTGGGCGTCCGGCGGCCTCGACGGTCATCTCCGCGAGGTTGAGGGAGCCCTTGCCAAACTTCCCGCCGGTCAGGTTCTTGGCGTCCGCCCGGGCCGGCTTGCCTTCGGGGCCGAGCACGACCGGAGGCTTGTCGCCATTGAAGCTGAGCCAAACCTTGAAGTCCTCGCCGCGATCGTTCATCATCACGATGTCGCGCACGTCACCGAGGCCGTAGTATTCGGCCGGGAACAACTGGCGAGCCTTGGCGATCTGGTCGGCGGCCAGGCACGCCTCGCGGAGACGGCCCATGGTGTACTGCGTGATGGTGGGGACCATGCCGCGGAAGATGGGGTTGACGCCGCACGTCATGCCCGTGTAGGTGTTGAGAAAGCCGTCGAAACTCATTCTGGCGTGAAGGGCGTACCATGCGTCGCCCGTCATCCGGCCAAGCGCGCCAAAGGTGTCCAGCTCCTGGAACTCCAGCTTTCTCTTATTGCCGTCCTCACGTCCTTCCTTGCTCCACTCCTTCCATGCCTTCATGCAGTCCGGGTTCAACTGCGAGTACCACTGCGCCATGCGCGAGCCGTGCGTGCCCACCATCCACTCGTTGCGGTCGGGCGCGCACAGATCCTTCCAGATGCGATCGGCCACGGCCTTGTACTTCTCGTCACCTGTTTCCAGATACATGCGGACGTTGCCGATGAGGGGGTTAGAGATGTAACGCCATGAACCTGTGTAGGTGTTGGCCATGGTGGACGCGGTGCTGAGCGCCATCTGCCATGCGGGGTAATAGCCGGTGGCGTGGTAGTACTCCAGCCACGGGCAGAGCATGGTGTGGCCCCAGTCGCCGCAGCCGAGCCACACGGTCTCGTGGTGGCGGCGGCTCATGCCCGCCCACTCGGGGAACTTGTCGTGCCAGCGGATGCTCTGCGTCTCCATGAGGTGGCGCGTCCAGAGCGTGGCGAACTTGAGGTACTTGCGGTCGCCGCTGCGGAACCACGCGAGCCACGGCCCGCGCACGATGTCCTCTTCGTTGCCGATGTTGGCGTAGCGGCCCACGACGAGCCATTGGTAGAGCGGGACTTCAAATACGTTGTGAATGGTGCCATAGCTCCAATGGCCGTAGAAGCGAAACACTTCGCGGTTGCGGTTGTAGAAGTCGATCGTCCGG
>CAYYEE010000184.1:0-8116 GCA_964470775.1 uncultured Planctomycetota bacterium
TCGGGGCATGGAGCGGGTCTCCTGCGCGCGGGGGGGCGCCGGACGAGTCAGACGATTCGGACAGGCCGGACAGGTCAGACACATCGGACGACATGAGGCGTGGCAAGCGCGGCCTGCAAGCCAGCTCACGGCAAGACGTCAACGCCCGCCGCCGCGTCAAGCTCGTGGAACATGCCGACAAAGGTGTAGGCGGACATCTGGTGGTCCGGGCTGCTGCCGCCGGAGTTGGCGCCGGGGACGCCGCCGTCATGGTAGAAGGTGTATCTGTCCGCGCAGTTGGCCACCGTGCCGTTGTACCAGGAGGCGTTGGGCTGGGGGTAGTTGTTGCTGACGCGGGCGCCCTGCATGTGCCAGATGAACCGCTCCTGGGGGTCGCCGAACACCGCGACGTGGCCGTCGCCGTAGAGAGTGTTGTAGGCGTTGCGGTGGGCCATGACGCCATGGCCGGCCCAGGTGGCGGAGGACAAAATCTAGTCGGCGCCGGAGCCGGAGACGATCATGGGCTTGCCTAGCGCGTCGTAGGCGGTGGGCTTGTTCCATGCGTCGCTCATGATGGCGCGGTCGCCCAGTTCCTTGGCCGTGCGGAAAAAGGGCTGGCCCAGCTTGGCGGTGACGACGGGCTTGGTGCCGGCCAGGCGGTGCAGCGCGCCGCCTCGCGAGCCGTCGTCGCGCACGTGCCAGTTGTAGATGTACGTGCCGAGGGGCTGGTTGCGGTAGACGTAGTGCGAAAAGATGTGGTTGGCTGACCAGGATGAGTGGCGCTCGTCAAAGGCGGTCCAGTCGCCGTAGAGGAGGGTCTTGAAGTCGAAGCCGCCGGCGGCGCGCCAGTGGGCGGGGTTGCAGTGGCCCATGGGCAAGGCGCCGTCGTACTGGTCTGTTCTCATGCCGTTGGCGCTGGCGCAGTAGAACACGGCGGCGTCCGTGACATAGCCGCCGGCCAGCAGCAGCCCGGCGCCCGTGGGCGCGGTGTTCAGCGCGCCTTTGCTGAAGGCCACGTTGCCCAGCTTGACGCCGACGCCGATGGAACGGAAATACAGCGGCGTCACCATGGCCGTACCGTAGTACGTCGTGCTGTAGGCCGGGTAATTCATCATGATGGTGGAGCCGCTCGACGCGTCGCTATAGGCGCCGGAGGCGCCCAGCCAGGGCCGCTGGCCCACGTAATCAATGCCGCTCGTGCCCGTGTTGTGGTTCCAGGCGCAGGAGGCAAGGCTGACCGCGGGGTTGCACCAGCTCCAGTCGTTGGGCATCCAGGCCGGGCTCGATGGCATGTATTGGGAGTAGTCGCCGGTGTACGCGGCCAGCGCGCGGCCCATCTGGCCCAGGTTGTTCATGCAGTTGGACCGGCGGGCCTTCTCGCGCGCGGCGCTGAGCGCGGGCAGCAACATGGCGGCGAGGATAGCGATGATCGCCACAACCACAAGAAGCTCGATCAAGGTAAAGGCTGAAGCCAGGCGGTTTGCCATCCTCATCGTGGGGGCCTCCTTACATGGGGTCGCTGTCGGACGGATACGACGGATCAGACGGGCGCAGGGGCCAGCTGGGTGTTGATCGCAGGCGCGCATGTGCCGCGCAACACAAGCCGGCATGGCAGAAACTCTGGTCCGCCTACGGAAAAGCCGTTCTCCAGTTGATCCAAAACAAGCTGAGCCGCCCGGACGCCCATGGCGTGGCGCGGCTTGTGAACCGTGGTCAGGGGCGGGTTGGACCTGGCGCTGTCTGGGCTATCGTCGAAGCCGATGAGGTCCACGTCGTCCGGCACGCGGATTCCCTCGGCGCGCAGCGTGCGCAGGACTTCTAGCGCCATCACGTCGCTGGCGGCGAAAATGGCGTCGGGCCGGCTCTCAGCTGGGCCGCTCATGACCGCCTTCAAAGCCGCCAGATGCTCCGGTTCCAGGGCAATTCCGGGGGAGTTCACCAGCCACTCCGGCCGCAGAGGCAGACCGGCGCGCTCCATGGCGGACTTGAAGCCCAGGAAACGGGTTGTTTCGGGGTGATTCGGTTCAGGGTGGAGCGGAACGCGGCCCACGAACAGAATCCTTCGACGCCCCAGCCCCAGCAGGTATTCCGTGGCCTCCCGCGCCCCGGCTGCTTCGTCCGCGAGAATCGAATTTCGGCTCTTGTCCTTGCAGTTGAGCAGCGCGAACGGCTTGCGCAAGTTGGTGGCCGTGTTCATCAACGCGTCCACGTTAGACCAGGCGAACAGGATGAGCGCGTCCACGAAAGGCGAACTGACCCGCGACGCGCAGAACTTGGCTTCGTCCACTTCACGCGGGATGACCACAAGCGACAGATGGGCGCGCGACCCCACGCCGTCCACGATGCCCTGCGCAAAGTCCGTGGCCACGTAGCCAGTGGGAAAGGACAGGTCGCGGATGCTGGGAGGCAGGAACGCCAGGACAGTCTTGTCGCCAATGGTGGAGCCGCGCCCGCCCGCGCGAAAAGTGCCCAGCCCCTGCACCCGGTAAAGGATGCCCTCGTCCACGAGCTGACGCATGGCCTTGCACGCGGTGACACGGCTGACGCCGAAGTCTTGGGAGATTTCTCGCTCCGTCAGGAATCGCTTGGAGGCATCCCACGTCACGGCCTTCCGGCGGAGCTCATCCGCCAGTTGGACGCACACGGCAACGCCAGCGCCACGCTCGATGGGCATGGGTCGCTCCACGCCAAGTCAATCCTGGTCTAGTTGACTAGTCCGGACATAAGCATACTACTGCGTCGTGGCAAATAAGTCAAGTGTTTTTCCGCTCAGACCTGCCATGATACCTGTGGCGGGCCTTGACGTGACGCGCTGAGGGAGTCCCCCCTAGCCACCACACCTCGGACTGGTCAGGGAAAGCGAGCAACCAACCACACGCATCCTTGTCAAAATCCGCGCCTGCGCCAAGTCCAGAGTGGTGGGATGTCATGGCAAGATTGTGTCATGCGCCAACCCGCATTGCGCAACCTTACCAGCGAATCCCCTACATTGACTTGGGATAATTTGCCGGTCATGACAATCCCTCAAAGGGACTGCGGATGAAGCTCAACCCAGGGGCAACAATCTCCGATGATAGGGCTACGCGACACGTGGCGGTCTTGGATACGGAGCGTCGGCAAACGCAGGCTCCGCGCATCCGTGCGAAAGATCAAATCGCATCAAACTTCCGCGCCTCATTGGCGTATAGAACAATGCAGCAAGGAACGGTGACAGAGCCAGAGCTGCGGAGACATAAGGTTGCGGATGCGGTAGCGTTACATGAACGTGTCGGCGACCGGAGTGAACGGTGGCGAGCGGTTGACATTTGTAGGTATTTGACCTACAATTACAACAGCGATTACCACTATGGCTTTGCGATGGGCCTCATGCGTGCGGATTATCAAACCTGTCGGCAATAGGCTTATCTCAGGAAAAATCGAGAGAACTCCTTGAAAGGCCGCTCTACATCACCAATAATTGGCAGCAGCTTGCATCTGGAAAGTCATTCCAGGAGCCAAGACGCGCGTGAAGGTGTCTTGGCTCAGGAAAGCGCCAATGCCCGGGAAAAGGGCGAGTTGGGAGGGCCAGATGTGATCGGCACGAATTTTGCTTAGCGATGTGAACACAGGCGCGACTTCAAGTGCGCCGAGTTTGAGGGTGGCTGGATGCGCAGCCGGAGGGTCAGGCCATGAGAAACACAACAGACTTCACGACCCGTCGTGCACGCCTCACGAGCAAGCAGCTGAGCTACGTGAGGGCCAAGTTGCTTGAGAAGCGCAGGGAGCTTCTGGCCAAACTCGAGCGAGGCACGCACCCTCTGCGCGCCGACGTACCCCACGACCTGGGCGATGACGTTCTGGACTTGGCGCTGCGCGACGGAGAACGCGAGGCCTCGTTCCAGATCGCTGAGATCGAATCCAACGCTGTTGAGCGGATCAATGAGGCGATTGACCGCATTGAGCGGGGCTCCTACGGGACGTGCGAGATGTGCGGGCACGCCATCCCCGCGGCCCGGCTCCGCGCCCTGCCGTCGGCCACCTTGTGCGTGAAGTGCAAGAGCGAACTGGAGCGCGACTCCAGCTCACAGGCCACCATGCACAGCCAGATTGAGGACACCCCAGACGCTTCCTTCGATCCCGAACGCGTCTACGGAACCGTGCGAGGGCGAAAAGTGTCGTAGTTCGACCCCCTCGCTTGCTGCGCTCGCCGGCCGCCCCAAAAGGGCGGCCGGTGGCCTTTAACGCCTCCGGCCCGGCGCGGCGATCCGCCTGCCCCTCGCCGCTCCCCCGCCGTGTCTGTCAGCCCCCATCCACGGTGTCACGCCGGCCTGCTCTCACCCCGCACCGCTTCATCATCTGCTGAAACTGCGAACGATTCATGCCGCTGGATCGCGCCGCTCGCGTGGCGTTGCCGCCGGCTTGCCGCAACGCCTCGGTGACGAACGCCTTCTCCAGCCGCGCCACCGCCTCGTCGCGGCAGCGGCGCTTCGCCTCGGCCAACTCCTGTCCTGTACGCGGCGGCGGCCCGGCCAGCGCCGCGTCCACCGTGGAACGCGACGCGGCCACGGCCGGCGGCAGGCTCTCCAGCGTCACCACGCCCTTGTCGGCGAAGTGAGCCGCCCGGCGCATAATGTTCTCCAGCTCGCGCACGTTGCCGGGATAATCATAGGACACCAGCGCAATCCTGGCCTCGGGCGACAGG
This sequence comes from uncultured Planctomycetota bacterium, assembly GCA_964470775.1. GTDB lineage: Bacteria > Planctomycetota > Brocadiia > CAIUPP01 > CAYYEE01 > CAYYEE01. The sequence goes on from CAYYEE010000184.1 coordinate 4,661, forward strand.
CGCGCCGGCGCGCCGCTCCCAGCCTCGTTGCGCAGGAACCGCTCGGCCAGGGGCAGGATGTCCTCGCGCCGCTCGCGCAGGGCGGGCGCGCGCAGCGACACGGCGTTCAGGCGGTAGTAAAGGTCCTCACGGAACCTGCCGGCCGCCACCTCGCCGGCCAGCCGCTTGCTTGTGGCCGCCACCACGCGCACGTTGGCGCGCAACGGATCGTCGCTGCCCACGGGCCGGTACTCGCCCGATTGCAGCGCCCGCAGCAGCTTGGCCTGCACGGCCAGGGGCATCTCGCCCACTTCGTCCAGGAACAACGTGCCGCGGTCGGCCGAGGCCAACAGCCCCTTGCGGTCCCGCTCGGCGCCCGTGAACGCGCCGCGCACGTGGCCGAAAAGCTCGCTTTCCAGCAATTGCGCCGGCAACGCCGCGCAGTTCACGGCCACCATCGGCCCGGACGCTCTGGGCGACGCCGCGTGAATGGTCCGGGCCAGCAGGTCCTTGCCTGTGCCGCTCTCCCCCTCGATGACCACGGGCAGATCGCTGGCGGCGGCCTTGATCGCCTCGGTCAGCGACCGGCGGAACGCGTCGCTTCGACCCACCAGGCCGGGGAACCGCGCCTGCTGCGCCAGCGCGGACTCCAGCTCATCCCGCGTCCGGCGCAGTTCTCCCATGGCCTGCGCGTTGAGCAACGCCTGGCCCAGGAGCTCGCCGAACTCCTCCACCAGGCGCCGGCGGCGGTCATCGAACACCCCGGCCAGCCCCCGGTTCTCCAGATAGAGGACCCCCACCACCCGGCCGCACGCCCGAACCGGCACGGCCAGCACGCTGCGCAGCTTCAGGCGCGTGACGCTCTCCGCGCCCCCAAAGGGCGAGGCCTGCGCGTCGCTGAGGCACACGGTGCGGCCCGTGTCCATGACCGAGCGCACGATGTTGCGGCTCACGTCGTCCTCGCCGGCCTGCGACGGCGTCTTGTCCATGCGCCGCGCCGCCGCCATCTCCAGCGTGCCCTCCGAGCCCGCGAACAGCACAAACCCCCGCTGCGCCTCGGACAGCCGAACCGCCGCGTCAATCGTCATCTCCAGGAGATCATGGAGACCCGCGCCCGACCACAGAGCCCCCAATTCCGCCCTCATCCGCCCCTCCCCCTCCAGCCGCTTCTCCGCCGCTTCCAGCGCCGCCTCCGCAAGGTCCAAGGCGCTTGCCGCGCGGGCAAGCGCGGCTTCCCCTCCTGCTCCAAACTCCTTCCTCAGCCTGCGAATCTCCGCCAGAGCCTGCCTCAAGTCCGCCTGTGGCGGCAAATCCATGTCGCCCACCTTTCCTATCCCACCATGGTACGCTATGGCATTGTGCGGGCCCTGCGTCCAAGTGTCAAGGTTGCGGCGCAAGCGAGAAATTCGCGTTGCCGGGTTTCTTGCCGAGCGCTTGCTTGCGCAAACAGCCGCACATTTCCGCAAGCAAGCGCTTCTGACACAACCTGCCGGCTAGCGGCCCGTTGAAAAAGACACTGCGTCGGCGGGGACATGGCGCCTCAGCCCGCCAACGGCGGGATCGCAACGTGTCCCCGGAACAGACGCGACATTTTCAACAGGCTGCTAGACCCACGCCCTACCTTTTGGTAGGATGGAAGGGTCTTTCATACATCGCCGTAGGATGCTCCCCAGCGCGCCCCTCCTAGGAAACCCGATGACCCCTCCCGTTCAAAGACTCAACATCCACCGCGAGGTGGACGAACTCTCGCTTCTCTTTGAAATCAGTCAGGCCTTGGAGCTGAGCCCGGATCTGGGCGTGGTGATGGGCCGCGTGCTGAACCTGATGACGAGCCGGCTTCACATGAGCCGGGGCTGGGTGTCGCTGCTCAACCGCGAGACGGGCGAGGTGGTGATCGACGCGGCGTGCGGACTGTCCGAGACGCAGAAGGAGCGCGGCCGCTACAAGCCTGGCGAAGGCATCACCGGCCAGGTCATCCAGACCGGCCGGCCCGCTCTGGTCCCGCGCATCGCGGACGAGCCTCTCTTCCTGAACCGCACCGGCACGCACGATCGCGGCGCGGCCAAGCGCGACATCTCCTTCATCTGCGTGCCCATCAAGCTCGGACGCGAGGTCATCGGCGCCTTGAGCGCCGACCGTTTCTACGACGAGAGCCGCTCTCTGGAGGAAGACAGCCGCATCCTGGCCATCGTGGCGTCCATGATCGCCCAGGCCGTCCGCCTGCGCCAGGCCATGGAAGAGGAGCGCCGCCGATTGCTGGACGAGAACCAGCGCTTGCAGAGCCAGCTCCAACAGCGATTCAGCCCGTCCAACATCATCGGCAAGTCCAAGATCATGCAGGACGTGTATGAACTGATCGACCAGGTGTCCAAGAGCGGCGCCACCGTCCTCGTCCGCGGCGAGAGCGGGGTGGGCAAGGAGCTGGTGGCCTACGCCATCCACTACAACAGCCCGCGCAGCTCCAAGCCGTTCATCAAGGTCAACTGCGCCGGGCTGCCCGAGTCGCTCATCGAGAGCGAGCTCTTTGGCCACGAGCGCGGCGCGTTCACCGGCGCCATCCAGCAGCGCAAGGGCCGCTTCGAACTGGCTCAGGGCGGGTCCATTTTCCTCGACGAGATCGGCGACCTCTCGCCCTCCATGCAAATCCGTCTGCTTCGCGTGCTGCAAGAGAAAGAATTCGAGCGCGTGGGCGGCGGGCAAACCCTCAAGGCCGATGTCCGCGTCATCGCCGCCACCAACCGCGACCTGGAAAGCCTTATGGGCCAGGGCCTGTTCCGCGAGGACCTCTACTACCGGCTTAACGTGTTCCCCATCCACGTCCCGCCCCTGCGCGAGCGCAAGTCGGACATCCTTCTGCTGGCTGACTACTTCGTGGAAAAGTACGCCAAGATCAACATGAAGGACGTGCGCCGCATTTCCACGCCGGCGATTGACATGCTCATGGCCTACCACTGGCCAGGCAACGTCCGCGAGCTCGAGAACTGCGTGGAACGCGCTGTGTTGCTCAGCAGCGACGGGGTCATCCACGGCCACCACCTGCCCCCCACCCTGCAAACCGCCGAAGCAAGCGGCACCACGCACTCGGGCACGCTGAAGGAAAGCCTGGACAACGTCGAACGCGAAATCATCCTTGACGCGCTGAAGTCGTCGCGGGGTAACATGGCCAAGGCGGCGCGGGCGCTGGGCATCACCGAACGCATCATGGGCCTGCGCATCCGCAAGCACAACATCAACCCCCAGCGTTTCCGCATGGGCGCGTGAGCGCTTGGGCCTTCCAGACAACGGCTGGCGTTCTCGCAGGCATCGGTTGTCATCGGTATTGGAGCCTGGGCCGGGGTCGGCCGCTTCGAACTTGGGGCCGAGGCCGAAGCCACAAGCCGCACCCCAGGACAGCCACGGCGCAAGCGCCTCGCACACTCAATGGGTGCAGATACTCAGAGTAGGTAGTTTGCGGTCAAGCAGCGCGGGGGACGGCGG